>CALRHY010000032.1 GCA_943359495.1 Candidatus Uhrbacteria bacterium RIFOXYB12_FULL_58_10 | reverse complement strand
GAAGGCATGGGTTTCACCCTACCTGCCAAAGGGCGCGAAGCCAACGCTGCGCATCGTTCCAGCACTCACGATCGAGTACTGGCCTGATGCGGATGGATTCACGAGGGTTGAGGGTGAGGAGTGGGGAGCTGCTGAGACAGTTGCACGGCGTCTAGGTGTGAATGCAACCGCCGTCACTTCCCGTGTCTCTGACTGTCGTAGTCGGCCGGGAAAAGATGGTCGCGGCTGTCCAGCTATCCTTTTCTGCTTTTCTGATGCCGAAAAGGCCTGTGCCGACCTCGTCCATCCAGCGCTCCTTCAGTGCAGCAAGGAAACAGGCTTCGCCAAGGCGGATGGCGAAGAGTGGGGGACTGCGGGAAGGATTGCCAAGCGTCTTGGCTACTCGAACCCGAGAGCCGTGGTGCGTCTTCTTCCTGGGTTTCGTTCTCGCCCAGGAAGGGGTGCTGGCGGTCACCCTGCTACCCTCTACTGCTTCGCTGACGCCAAGAAAGCATGCGGCGCCGATAGGAAGCGTAGTCAGAAGCTCCTTCAGTGCAGCAAGGAAACAGGCTTCGCCAAGGCGGATGGCGAAGAGTGGGGGACTGCGGGAAGGATTGCCAAGCGTCTTGGTGGAAAGACGAAAACCGTCTCATCTCGTCTACATCTACATCGTTGTCGCAGCCGTCGAGGCAAAAACAGTCGTGGTCGTCCTTGCACCCTCTACTGCTTCGCTGACGCCAAGAAGACGCTGAAGAAAAAGCCAGTGCGACATTGATCGTGTAGCAATGGGGGAGAAAGGGTTTGTCCGAGGAACATAGCATGTGTTCCTCGGTCTTTTTTATCTCAAAGGGTTCGTTCTTCCTCCCCTTGGGGCTACCAACCAAGCAATTGAACCAAACGCACACCGAAAGGTGTGCGTTTGTGTTCGTCATCTCTACTTTTCATCGTCATTCATTGCGCCAGCGCATAAGTCGATCAACATGATATACTTCAAAAAATGATCCTATATTTAAGCCTTTTTTATGATTCGACGACGTGTTTCGGTGTTTTTGAGTCTTTTGGCCGCCGTTGCTTGCATTATCGGAGCAGTCGGCGTTTTGCCAACTCCCTCTCTTGCCCTCACCCAACCCGCCCTTATCAAAACAGCCAATTCTTCGTCGGTGTATTACGTGGTGAATAACAAGCGGTACGCGTTTCCGAATGAGAAAACGTTTTATGCGTGGTACAAGGATTTTTCTTCGGTGGTAGTTGTTTCTTCGCAAACCATGGCATCGTTTCCGTTAGCGAAGAATGTTGCGTACAAACCGACCGGGCGTTTGATCAAATTGACGACGGATCCAAAAGTGTATGCGGTGTCGTGCGGTGGGGTTTTGCGCGGGATTGCTTCTGAGCAAGTTGCCAAGCAGTTGTGGGGAAATACCTGGAATACGCTTGTCGATGATCTTTCGGATGCGTTTTTGCCGACGTATACGTTTGGTTCTTCGATTGCGACCGTGAGCGATTTTGTTGCCGATACGGTGACGACGACTATCGTGGCGAATCTTGCTTGTGGATCGACAACACCATCCACAAATACCAATACGAACGTCAATACAAATATCCCTGCACCACCCATAGGGACCGGTGCTGTGGGACATACATACAAAAACAGCATCATGGTTGGAAACTGTCCTTTGTTTTCCGATCAGTACTTGTATTACCAACGTGTGGATGATCCGGTGAAATTTCCACTTCTTCCAAACTCTGTAACCATGGTGAAAAATATGGGATTAGCTGGATACGATCCGGTTGTTTCGCAAGAAACGACCATGTTGCGGTATGTGAGTGATACGCAGCCACTTGTCTCTTTGATGTGTACACCGGGAATTTCTTGGTGTCCGTCAACATTGATCGGTGGTGGGACAACGGTGCCGTATCCAGGTGATCTGCAAATTTCCAACAATACCGACGCACATACTTATATTATTCATGAAACGAGCGGATCGCCGGTGGGTGGGGTTAAAAATCCGATCACGACACCAGCGCTCGCGGCAGGAGAAAAGAATTGCTATTTGTACGAAACGTGGCGCACGGCAAAGTCGGGGAGTGGTTTTACCGCCGGCGCCTTGTCGGTGTACGACTTGAAACGTGATATTAGTTACGTTCCAACGCAAATAGGAGGAAGCTCTGCCTCCAACCTTCCTGTCGCGGCCGGTATCGTCCATTATGATGAGGCGATCAATGATCGTATTAATCACGCTATTGGCGTTGCTTTTCCATTTACGCGGTTTGGCTATATCAGCCCTGCAAATACCGCGCAGTTTCCTGTCCATTGCACATCGGCTGCTCCTGCTTCACTCAAATCGTTTCCTTGCGATCTCTACAATCCGAATTTGCCAGCAATGGGGCAGCGTTTTCGCTTGCGTGCTGACTACGATGAAACGCCGTATAAGAATTATCCTATTACACTTGCGATTATTCATGCCATGAAAAAATATGGTTTGATTGTAACGGATGGAAGCGGTGTCTTTACCTTCAAGTTGGATTTGGATCCTCGTTTTCAGCAACACCAATGGCCAGATATCCAGTCGCTCAAAAAGGATCTTCCGTCGAATATTAATCCCTTGCCAACAAAGATTCCGATTCAAAACTTCGAGGCTGTGCAGTCGGGAACGGTGATTGATGCAACGAATATTACTCAAGGAACGGTGAATAAACCAAACAGTGCGATCTATAACTAGGAAAGGGGTGCGTGCATCGCTGTGTTCTGGCATACTGTACAGACACCGTCGATCATCTTAATTATTCATCATTTTTTGTATGCAACCTCGTCATCGCTCTGTCATTATCGCGGCTCGTGTTCTGCTCGGTCTTTTTTTGCTCATGAGCGGCGTCACTGGCATCATGGCAGGAATGAATGGTATGGAAGGGATTCCGGAGGCGATGCGCCCCGCCTCACAAACACTCTGGGATACCGGGATTTTTCAGATGATTAAAGTAACCGAGATTGTTGCTGGCCTGATGCTTGTGGTTGGATTTTTGCCCGCGCTCGCCGCCATTTTTATCGCCCCCGTTGCCATTGGGATCATTGTTTTTAATCTACGTGTGGCCCCTGCGAATCTTCCCGCAGGCATCATTGTGTGCCTTTTTAATGCGTATCTTGGATACGCGTATTGGGACAAATACAAAGCACTATTTACACGTCCGTAATGCATACAAAAAACGGCCCCAGCAAACGGGGTCGCTTTTTTTGTGTATCACCGCAGATGCTTTGCAAAAACGTTTGGTGCCGAAGACCAGTCTGGTGTGGTCTTGGCGCGCCGTTCTTCTTGGGCCTGCTGTAGGGCGACAAAAATGTTGGTATGCAATGGATCGACACCATACTCGCGGCGGAGGATCAGGATGTGTTCAGTCTCGGTAATCGTTTTGTAGAGGTGCTGATAGAGAAATAATGACCCCAGTGCACACACGAGGAGCGCACTAGTTGTTGCCCCGATGGCGATCATTTTTGAGATGCGGCGTAAAGAAAAGGTCATAGCGTGTTTGCTTCGGTTTGTTCTGGCCAGGAAACCCAGCCTTGGATGCTTGCTGCAACAACGCCTGGTTTTTCTGTCTGCTCAATGTTCATTGTGGTGATGAGGAAGAGGGGATCTTGCTGTTCCAGGTCGTTGAGAAACGCGCCGAGTGCCCGTGGGTCTCCGGTCAGTGTCAGGATAATTTGCAGCTTGCGTTGGTAGGTTTTTGTTCCGGTCGTCGGGGGCAGTAGACGGACGGTCTCTTCGAGGGCGTGAGTATTGGCCAGCGATTCAATATGTTCGATAAACGACAATTCTTGGCCTTCGGGGAGGGCGAGGCTTTGGAGTGCAGGGAGCTCGGCGCGGATTTCTGCGATGTGGGTGATGGTGTTGCGGTTTTTTTGGCGGTGGAAGTAGCGTTCTTCAGCATCAAGCTGTTCGTGTTCAATCGCTTGGTGTAACGAGCGGATTACTCGGGTGGTTGGAACGATCAAGAAAAGAATGGTACCGAGCGTTAACACGCCGATACCGGTGACGGAAAAAAGAAGAGACCAACGCATGTTCATAGCGGTGTGGAAGACGACGTACTGACTGTTGGTGCAAAAAAGATGGGTGCTGTCAGGTGTTCGTAGGTAAGCGTTCCAGAGAATTCAAACGGAACGCGTACTTTGGTGAAGAGGTTGGAGAGCGGTGCATTCAGTTTCTGGATGAGCGGGGTGGTACTGAGCGCATGTTGTAGTGCGTTGAGGTTAGTTCGTGTCTCTGCAACCCCGCGGATATGCAGCTGCTTTCCTTCAATATCCAATGTCATGCTTTGATAGGAAACCCCGGGCGGCGTGAGCGCAAGGATCGTTCCGTAGACATCGCTTGTGGCGACTGCTTGCTTCCGCAGTGTGTCCAGCATTGCAAGCTCTTCGTTTATGTTGCGAATTTCTTTGTTGTTTTTGCTAAATCCGCGGCTGATGTTGACGGACTCCTCGATAGTGGTCCGGAAATGCTGTTCAAGGATGAGTCGGCCGATCAAAAAGGTGATGCCAATGATAGCGCACTCGATAAATAGAATGGAGAGGACAGTGCGAACTAAAATGAGGATTAATCTTCGGCGAAGTAACAACAAACGCTCTGGGACAAGGAGGTTGAGCTGGAGCGGAAGTACCGTGGTGTGGACATTCAACCCCATTTCTTTTCCTTCCTCTTTTTTTATTCTGGAGAAACGATCAAAAAAAGACGACATATTTACGAGAGGGAAAGCGCACCTTCTGTTTCTACAGGAAGGTAACGTGTTGCACGGCGTGCAAGGCCGATCGCAGTCGTAAAAGATGCTGCACGTTCGGCAGGGAATGATGCTGGGGTCAGGAAGCCGCGGAGTGGGTTTGCGCGATGAACCTTGAGGTGTAGTTTTTGTCGCAGGAACGTGTCGATCATGGTAGCGTTCGCACTCCCACCGGTGATGTAGAGCAAACCAACTGGGTGTCCGTCTGTTTTTGATTGCCGGTATGCGTTCAGTGCAGTGCGGATGTCCGAAACAAGGTCACTGAGGATTGTCGCGATGATTGGACGAATGCGGTTTTCGCAGCGTTCAGGTTCGAGCCCACATTCGATCTTTATTTTTTCCGCATCTTCCCAAGAAATATTCAGACGTTCGGCAATCATTTTGGTGACCGTGTCGCCGGAAAAACGGATGGAGGTGGAAAGTTGGATGGTCCCTTCATCAAAAATAATGATGTTGGAACGGGTTGCTCCCAAATCGAGGATGCCAATGGCGTTGTCTCCCGGAAGGAGATCTTCGAGTAAGAGGCCGCGGACAAGGGAGAGTGCTTCTGCTTCAACAGCGAGGACAATGAGTCCAGTGTCTTCAAGTGTCGTAACAAAGTTCTCCACCAAGGCACGCGGCGCCGCAGCAACAATGGCCCGGATCGTTTTGTCTTGTTCGAGCGGGACGAGTAACTGCCAATCCAAGATTGCTTCAGCAAGAGGCAGAGGGATATGTTCTTCGGATTCTCGGGCAATTGCGAGTGCGACTTGTTCTCGGGGGACGCGAGGGATCTCAATAGTTTTTACGAACGTGGTGCTCTCTGGCAAGGAGAGGACTACAGCGCGCGGGCGGATGGGTTTTGGGGTTGCAGTTTGAACAACTGAACGAAGTAGTGCTGCAGCTTCGGCTGGCCGTTCGATTTTTCCTGGAGAGAACATGCCTTCGGGAATCGGGATTTCGTTCCAGGCATGCATGGTCAACCGTGGCTTGCCAATTGAAAAACGGCTCAATCGCAATTCTACCGCTTTGATGCTGCGGTCGCCGATATCAAGGCCAAAGGCGTGTGTAGAAAAGTCGAGGAGCGGCATGTTTATTTGATTTCTCGCCAACTGCCCTTCTGGAGGGCCCATGAGCCGCCCGGGCCGGAAGCGAAGTGGGCATCTGCGAGCCCGATGTCGTACGTCAGCACGGCGTTATTGTTCAACGTGATGCTGTCGCCGACAACGCCAGTCAGGTGGACGTTGTTATCTACCACTACTTTACCATTAGGCGCGTAAAAAATCGCGCCCGAGACATTGTTGGAGAGTTCCATTGCTGGTGCAGCGAGGGTGTTGGCACTCGAAAGAGCGATGACGAGAACGTATGTACCAGGAATTGCTGTCTGCACCGTTGCGTTGTTATCAAAACTGATGGTGCCATCTGCAAGGATGATGCCGCTCGCGCTTCCATAGCTCGAAGGGAGTTGCACTAGAACGTTGTTC
Organism: Candidatus Uhrbacteria bacterium RIFOXYB12_FULL_58_10; assembly: GCA_943359495.1. Taxonomy (GTDB): domain Bacteria; phylum Patescibacteriota; class Patescibacteriia; order 2-12-FULL-57-11; family 2-12-FULL-57-11; genus CALRHY01. The sequence continues at coordinate 1,352 of CALRHY010000032.1, read as the reverse complement.
GACATGGTGATGTTGCCATGGACATAGATCGCACCTGAGAGGACGAGTGTCTGGTTGTTGTCCAGGATCAAATTCCCAGTGATCTCTTTTGGTCCAAGCGTTGTCACCGATCCACCGGTCGGATGAAAATCGCCAACGATCGTTCCGCCTATTGCAGCATCTGCCTTCCATTCAGCGATGGCGCTATTGGAGATGGGGAGTGCGGCTGGGCCAGGGTCTGCTGTATTGGGATGACTGGTACCGTTTACGGTTGTCCCGCTGATGATTTGGTAGTAGGCATCGGTGCCGATGGAACTGCCGGAGATGGTGTTGGCGTGCGCCTCGCCACCGACAGAGAGGTTGCCGAGCGCGGTTGCGATGCCGCCCATCCAGACTTCGAATGCAAGATCCCCGATGATGGCATTCCAAGTTGGGGTTTTTGCGTTCCAGGAAGCGCTGCTTTTGGCCTGGCCGTTTGCATACCCAGCTTGCAGGTCGTTTCCCCAGACGAGATAGTTTGTTGCACTGGTACTGCTGTCGATGACAATCCAATACGGCGTTCCGCTGGTGACGGCAACCGGGGTTTGGAAGGGGAGGGAGATCCAGCCAAAAGAGGTACCGATAAGCGAAGTGTCGATTGTCGCCTGTGCGATGCTGGTCTTCGACGGTTTTCCTGAGGAGTCGGTGACGAGCAGTACTGTCTTATTTCCCGGGGCACCCACTTTTTTGAGGAAGAGGGAAACGGAATTGATGACGTTCGTCGCCGAAGGGGTAAAGCTTTGGGCGACGTCTACCACGACGCTGTCTTGTCCGACATTTTGTGAGGCATTTTGCGTCAGCCATTGTTGGTTTGTCGTCGGTTGCGTCCCACCTGCAACCCACACGTCACCAGTGACGACTGCACCGTTTGATCCGGACACGTTGCCGTTTGCGTAGACATTTCCAGCAACGGACGCGTTACTGCCGATCGTAATCCCGCCGACGCCTGTCTGCAGCGCATAATTAAAGGCCACGACGCTGGTATCGAGGACGGCGGTCGCTTGGAGGTGTTGCCTGGCGCGGGGTGTGGTGGTATTCGGCAGCACGGCAACCACATCAACCGATTTCGTAAATTGGTCGACGGTAGTCACCGTGCTCGTAAAAACGCCGCCGCCGAACGCGGTGCTGGTTTCGCCTGGGTAACTCGAGCCGGATGTTCCACAGTCGCTGTTGGCACTCTGGGCATTGAGACACCAAAACGCCTTTTTCATACCCGCTTCGGCAATGGCGTTGGCAATTCGTGCATCAGAAACGGATTTTTCGGCGCGGAAGACGGCATTGTTCACACCTTGCGTCCCGACGACGGTTGCAAGCAGCAAGAAAAGAAAAATCAG
>CALRHY010000031.1 GCA_943359495.1 Candidatus Uhrbacteria bacterium RIFOXYB12_FULL_58_10 | reverse complement strand
TTTTTTCGTGGCAAAAAAGATGCCGAGTTTGAAGCACTGTGTGCGCTGCCAAACGTCTCCTTCGTTCAGATCGACCTGACGAAACCAGAGACATTGAACGCTCTTCCGACAGATGTAGAAGGGGTCTATCACCTCGGCGCAGTCAATGGGACAAAACTCTTTTACGAGATGCCAGACTTGGTCATGCGTGTCAACGGCGTCGGTGTCATCCACTTGCTTGATTGGGCGGCGACGCATGGTAAGCCACGCATCCTGTTCACTTCATCGTCCGAAGCATACGCTGGTGCGCTCGAAGCGTTTCATCAACTCCCGTTGCCGACGCCCGAAGATGTGCCGTTGGTCATCTCTGATCCGAAGAACGTCCGCTGGTCGTACGGGGCTTCGAAAATGTTCGGCGAGGTGGCCTGCCATGCCTGGGCAAAAATGTTTGACCTTGATATCCGCATCATCCGTTACCACAACATTATTGGCCCGCGCATGGGATATGAACACGTCATCCCACAATTTCTTATGCGGATCATCGGCAAGGCGGATCCGTTTCCCTTGTATGGTGGCGATGAAACGCGCGTGTTCTGCGACGTCCGTGATGCGGTGCGGGCAACGCAGCTCGTCATGGAGCGCAAGGGGATTGCTGGTGAGACGGTTCATGTTGGTGCAGAAGGGGAGATCTCGATGCGTGCGCTCGCAGAAAAAATGTTTGCTTGGTTCGACGTCCATCCGTCGTTCGACGTTCATCCTGCTCCAACGGGTAGTGTCTTGCGTCGTGTCCCGGATATTACTAAATTGAAAACATTGACTGGCTACGTACCGGAACACGACCTCGAAGAAACCGTCCGTTGGATGGAGGAATGGTACCGCGAACATCGCAAGGAATGGCCTGCAAAATAAAAAGAAAGAACCTCGGTGAAGGTTCTTCGCTGTCCATGATGTGTGTCTAGTGATTCAGTACTCTGTCCGCACCCATCGTTGCCGCCAGACGGACGTACGCTGCTAGGCTTCCGGTCGATTTAGCGATATGCGGCATCGCACGCCAGAGAGCGGCGGCGCTCGTCGCTTCGAAGTGCTGAGTCATCGCGAGGATGAAAATCTGGAGTAGGGGAACGCCCTCCGTGACCAATCCTTCCTTCTGGTCGTTCGCGTGAACGTTGGTAAGGTCGTCCACTTCTGCAAAGAACAGGTGTTCCTCATCACGCGCGTTTTCCGGCCTGATGCCGATCGAATCGAGCGAGACGAGCTGTTCGCGTGTCACACGCAGATTAGCTTCTTCCCAGCACTCGGCGATCGCTTGCGTGACCGGATCTTGTCCAAGTGTGAGCCCGCCAGCGGGGAACTGGTAGAATGCATGGCCTGCTGCGGTCTTGATTTTCCGTGTTAGGACCACCCGCTCGGTACGCCGGCAGTACAAGATGACGGTGACTGCACTCCCTCGCTCGAACGAGGTGAAGTCGTCGACTTCCACACCGCTCGAGAGCACCGCGGAGCCGTGCCGGACCACCATGCGCGGGTTTCGAAATACTTCCCGCGTGCCTTTCTCTACGAGTCCGGCACCGTTCTGGTGTCGTTCGAACGGACCAACAGCTTTGAACGGAACCGTCAATTGTTTTCGGGTCATGATTTCTCCGTTTCTCCAGCGCGACCGTAGCCCATTTTTTATCTTTTGTCAACCTTGACCGTTTGCGCTGCATTCCACTATACTTGAAGAAATTCTTTTGTTTTTGCTATGAAATACTCTGTTGGAATCATGGGGACGGGAATGGTTGGTGGCGCGCTCAAGGGGTATTTCACCTCCGTTGGCGTGACCCCATTTACCTATGACAAGGGAAAGGAAGAAGGGTCTATTGCAGACGTGAACAAAGCGGACGTTGTCTTTGTGTGTGTCCCGACCCCATACGATGAAGCCGCTGGTGGGTTTGATCTTTCGTATGTTCGTGAGGCGCTCGGTGCGATCCAGGGCGAAAAGATTGTCGTCCTGAAATCCACTATTGTTCCAGGGACGACCGCTACGTTGCAAAAGGAATATCCACATTTGAAGATGCTCTACAATCCGGAGTTCCTGACGGAGATCACTGCAGATCAAGACATGCGTTTCCCGGATCGCCAAATCATTGGCGCGACCGACAAAAGTTTTACCGTTGCTGCGGACATCCTGGCCATGCTGCCGCTCGCGCCGTTCGAGCGCGTGGTTACGTCGACAGCTGCAGAAATGACCAAGTATTACGGTAACACCTGGTTCTCGACTAAAGTGGTTTTCGCCAACCAGATGTACGATCTTTGTCAGAAACTTGAGCTTGACTATGACATTGTCAAAGAGTGCGCGGCTGCCGACAAGCGCATTGGCCGCACACATCTCGACATCTTTCACAAAGGCTACCGTGGCTACGGTGGTAAATGCTTGCCGAAAGATACGCGTGCTCTCATCCAGCTTGGCGACAAGCTCGGTTCGGAAATGACGCTACTCAAAGAAGTGGAGCGGATCAATAACGCACTCGTTGCAGCGAGCGAATTAGAAAAAGACCGGTAATTTTTTCGTATGCATTATCTCGTGACCGGCGGGGCCGGATTCATCGGCGGTCACCTTGTTGATGCACTTATTGCGCGCGGCGACACCGTTCGCATTTTGGATAATTTTTCGACAGGCAGTCGCGCAACAGTCCATCCAAACGCAGAACTGATCGATGGTGATCTGACGCGTCCCGCAGACGTTGCCCGTGCCTGCGTTGGCATCGACGGCATCTTTCATGTCGCCGCGCTTCCCCGCATCCCACTTTCAATTGCCGAACCGCAGCGGACGCATGACAGTAATGTGAATGGAACACTCAATCTTCTCGTCGCCGCAAAAGATGCGGGGGTAAAACGGATTGTCTACAGCGCTTCGTCTTCGGCGTACGGCAATCAGTCCATTCTTCCCTTGGTCGAGACGATGCAAGCGGCGCCAACAAATCCGTATGGCCTGCAAAAGCATATCGGCGAGCTATACATGACGGTCTTCGCGTCCATCTATGGGATCCAAACCGTCTCACTGCGCTACTTCAATGTGTATGGCCCGCGCATGGCATCAGAAGGCGCATACGTGACCGTCATCGCCGAATTTTTGCGACAACGCGCAGCAGGACAACCGCTCACCATCGCCGGCGATGGCGAACAGACACGCGATTTCACCCACATCCGCGATGTGGTTGCGGCAAACATCCTGGCTATGGAAAGCGCCGACGTTGGTAAAGGTGAAGTGTTGAATATTGGTGCGGGCGAAAATCACTCGGTGAATGAAATTGCAAAAGCGGTCGGTGGACCAGTCGTCCATATTACTGCGCGCCCTGGCGAAATGCGTCACACGTTGGCCGATACAACGCAGGCAAAAACAGTGCTTGGTTGGGAAGCGAAAGTGCGATTTGCTGAGGGGATGGGGGAGTTGTTGAAAGGAAAGGGTTTGTAGGGTTGTCCAGTCTTTCTTCTTAAGCAAATAATAAAAGCAACCGTACTGTCATCCCCTTGAAGAAGGGGATCCACGATGTCGATCTCGAGACTGTCCGACATTCTTTTGGCGAATCCCAAAATCTTCTTTCTGTCATTGCGAGGAGTCCGTCGGGGACGACGCGGCAATCCAGTCGGAACGGATCGTGACCGAATCGTGGATTGCCGCGTCGTCAGACGCTCCTTGCAATGACAATATATTTTTTGCGCTTCTATTTTAAGTGTTGCCCCCCCCCAAACCCCCTAAGGGCATCGACCGTAAACAAACAAAAAACTCCTTTAAGGAGTTTTTTTGCGGATTCATTTCGCGACCACTCCTCGTTGCCGCTGCATTTCGTATAAGGCAATCGATGTCGCACATGCGACGTTGAGTGAGCTGGCCGATCCTTGCATGGGGATTTTTGCGAGTGTGTCGCAGAGTTCGAGGTAGGCGGCGCTGAGACCACGGGTTTCGTTGCCGACCAAGAGGACGGTTGGTCTGGTGAAAGTGCAATCAAAAAGTGGGGCAGTACCTTTTTCGTCGGTTCCAATAATCTGGAAGTCGCCATTGTGACGACGAATTTTTTCAAACCAAGGGAGCAATTCTTTGTGCGATTCCATGCGGACGATCGGGAGGGCGAAGATCGATCCGGTTGCCGCACGGATCGTCTCTGGGTCGTAGACATCGACTGCGTGGCCAGTGATGATCACCCCATCAACACCAAATGCATCGCACGAACGCAGGATCGTCCCCAAGTTTCCTGGGCTGGACGGCCGATCGAAAACAACAACGAAGAGATTTTTTGATAGGGGAATGCGCGTCAGGTCATCTTTCGGGAGTGATGCGACCGCTAGCAATTCGGACGGTTCTTCCTTCTCACTTAATTTTCTGAGGAGATGCAAGGGAAGTTCGTAATGTTTTTTTGCTTTGCCGGCCTTTAAAATCTCTTCAGCCCAGGGAGAGAGACGTCGGTCTTTGGTATAGAGAAAGGCATCAATTTTCCAACCGTACTGGATGGCATTGTTGATGTTGCGGACGCCTTCGAAAAAGCATTGCCCGAGTGCGTTGCGTTTTTCCCTGTTTCTGCGAAGTGTTTCGATATTTTGGAAGACATCGTTTTCTATCGCGAGGAGAGTTGTGGTGGTCATAGAAGAGATTTACTGACCCGCAGCGCGGAGAATAGTGTTGAGTGTTTTAACGACAATCACAATGTCCAAAACGATCGAACGGTTTTTGATGTAGTAGAGGTCGTACTGAAGTTTCAATCGATGTTCGGCGGGTGTTGCGTAATAGGGGTAATTGACTTGCGCCCAACCAGTTAGCCCCGGCCGGACTAAGAGACGCATGGCGTAATAGGGCATTTCTTGGGTGAGTTCGGCGGCAAACGTCGGGCGTTCTGGGCGCGGGCCGATAAAGCTCATGTCACCGATAAGGACATTCCAGCACTGTGGTAGTTCGTCGAGCCGCGTCATACGTAGGATTCTGCCGATCTTGGTCACGCGCGCATCTGCTTTTTCTGCAAATCGTTCACCGTTTTTTTCAGCGTCTACAATCATCGTCCGGAATTTGTACATGCGAAACGTCTTGCCATTCCGTCCGAGTCGTTCCTGTGCAAAAAAGATCGGCCCGTGGTCGTCGAGCCAGATGAGGAGCGCGACACACGGCGCAAGAACTAGCGTGATGCTTCCTAAGAACAACGATCCGAGAATGTCGGACGCGCGTTTGCTTGTTTCGTAGAATCCCTTCGCCGCTTCACGTAGGTTTTCTAAAAACCAGACATGACTGATCGCCGAGACAGGCACACGACGAGTGATCTGCTCGTACATGCTGATCACGTCGGTTACCCGGACTTTGAGGAAAATGCTTTCGTATAATTGTTTTGCGAGTTCTGGCGTGCTCCGTAGCGAGGCGGCAAGGACAATGATGCTGATGTGCGATGTTTTGAGAAAGTCAGACAACCCTTCGAGCGTGTGGCGCATGGGGACACCAGAGATCTCGCTTTCGTTGAGTGAGATCACTGCTGCGACATCCAGACCATAGTGCGGATGGGTTTGCAGTTCACTAATTAATTCACGTGTTTCGTCGTTTACCCCGATGAAGAGCAGTCTACTGCGGAATGTTTTTTCACTGACCAACAGGTGGTTGTAGAACAGACGCCACAGGACGAGGAGTCCGCTCATAATCGCGAGATCGAGTGCGAGCGTGGTTTTCGGTGTGATGGAAATACTGGCGAGGTAGAAGAAAGCGATGGCAACACCTGCTGAAAAAAGTAGTGCGGTAAATAGGACGCGCAGAAGTAGGACGCGGTTTCGGCCCAGAGTGATGTTATAGAGGCCGGAGACAGCAAATATCAGGAGCCACAGGCAGAAAAGGAATGAAAAGGATGGTAGGTGTCCTGCAAAAATCACGCCTTCGACATCGTTTGGGAAGCGGATTCGGACGGCAATTGCCAGCGCGACAAAAAAGACCGCGGCGTCACCAAGTAGCAAAAGGAGTTGTCGGAGCGGGACAATTGCGCGGTCCATGGGGATGTGGAATAATCGTGAGGATCAAAGGAAATCCTAGCATTTTTTGTATGTCTTTTCAAGTATCGAGGCGCAATTTCCTGTTAGGCGGCGGTTTTCTGCTCGTGCTACTGCTTGCGTTGGTTGGCTGGTTTGTTGCCCGCCCCACTATCGTCGTACAGCAAAAAAAGAACCAATTACAAAGGAGTATTGAGGCAAACAAGGACGCCACGGCTGCCTATCAGACCATCGAGGAGACTAAGAAAATGAAAGAAAAAGACCCTAAAAATCCTGGTCCGTATATCACCATCGGCAACAATTGGGTGTTGATTGCTGATCTTTTGCAAAGCCAGGATGCGCGCGACGAGGCGATTGCTGAGTATGAGCGCGGCATCGCGGCCATTGGAATAGAAAACACCATCCTGATCATTAATGCGGGTAATGCTTACCGCACCTCTGGGCGTTTGGCTGAAGCGGAAGCAAAATTTCGCATGGCAATCGAGGCTGATCCTGGCTACGCTATGGGCTATGACCGACTGGTTGACCTGTATCGTTTTGGTATGCAGAAAACGTCTGCGGACATCATCCCCGTATACCAGCAAGCGTTGGAAAAAGTTTTTGATAATGCCATCATCATTCAATCGCTTGCTGAGTATCTGAGCGCCATCGGCCGCCTTCGCGACGCGATTCCGTACTACCAGATCCTTGCCAAAAAATATCCGGAGCAGTTTTTGCCGATCGTTCGTTCGTTAGAAGAACGAATTTCCCTTGCTTCGAGTACGTCACAACAATAGGACCGGAGTGGTCGCCATAGTACGGGTGTCTGTTATACTGCGTTGGCTATGACGAAACGATCGCAATGTTTTTCCCGTTTTTTTTCTGCATTTCTTGCGGTGGTTGTATTTCTTTTGGGCTTTGTACCTCAAGTGCTTGCCGAAGACGCGAGTCTCCAAAACCTCGTTGCAACCGCACCAGCACATCGTCCCGGAGAAATTGTTGTACTGTACCGTGACGGTCAGGTACCGGTGTTGAAAAAATTTACAGATGACCATGCGGCTGCTGCTGCGTTGGCTGCTTTTCAGAAAGATCCGGCGGTTACTGCGGTCGACTGGAACGCAACCGTGCATCTTGCGGCCGATCGCGTGACTCCGGACGATGAATTTTTTGCGTACCAGTGGTATCTCGAAAAGATTCATGCACCAGAAGCCTGGAAACTGGTCCAAGGGTCGCGCAGTGTGGTGGTTGGCGTGCTCGATACGGGCGTCGATCTCAATCATCAAGATTTGCGCAACAATATTTGGACAAATCCGCGCGAAGTCTTGGATGGCTTGGATAATGATGGCAATGGGTTTCCCGACGACGTCCATGGGTGGGATTTTGTCGACGATGTCGGTGACCCGCAGCCGCACTTTGGAAAAGCCTGGACGGAGACCGGGGTGAATCATGGCACCTTTCTTTCGGGAATCATCGGCGCGGTAGGAAATAATGGTGTCGGTACCTCTGGTGTTGCTTGGAATGTACGGATCATGCCGGTGCGCGTTTTAGACAGCGAAGGAATGGGCGATGTAGAAACGGTCGCAAAGGGAATCGTCTATGCATTGCAGAACGGCGCACAGATTCTGAACCTTTCTTTCGTCGGGCCGGAT
>CALRHY010000030.1 GCA_943359495.1 Candidatus Uhrbacteria bacterium RIFOXYB12_FULL_58_10 | reverse complement strand
CGGCGAGCGGTGTCGTCGAGGCCGGCGAGGGGGATGAAGCCAAGAATTTTTTCGCTGTGTTGGGCGCCCTTTGTGAAGGCATAGACGTCTTGCACGCCGGCATGGGGGGCAATCATGGCCAGAGGGAAAATAAGCTTTGATCCCTGTTCGCCAAAAGCAATGATTTGGAGCGCGTCACCGCCGGCGGAGAGTGTGTCTGGATCTGCGGCGAGCGTTCCTTCCCAACGATCTGGCGCAGTACCTTGGTGAAGCGTTGCCCAGTTGACCCCGAGCGCTGCAGAAACTTCTTTGGCGCCATGGACAGTCACGCCAATGCTGTACTCGTTACGCGGTCGTGGGATGATTTGCGTGGTTGTTTCGTCTACTTCCGGGACCATAGCGAGTGCAGGTGTTTCTGCTGTCACGTCCACTTCGTCAGACGGCCCTTCGGTCGTTTCTGCGGCCGCAACACGGGCTGGGATGGCAATTGCGGAAAGATCGGTTCCCTCTACGTTTTCCGACGGCGTGATCGGAGTCGTGGTCTTTTTTATTGTAGGCGGTGTTGGCTCAAGTGGTTTGCCAAACATTTGGACAACGACAATGGAAGGAAAATTTTCAAACGTGCCCTGGACGACACCGACGCCAATTTCTGAATATTTTGTACTGACAATATTGGCGCGGTGTGAGGGGCTGGCGAGCCAAGCATCCTCCACTCCTTCGGCGCTGGTGTAGTGAACGGCCAAATTTTCTCCGGCGCTGCGATATTTGTAGCCTGCATTCCGAATCCAAGACCATGGAGTGACGCCTTGCGGACTCGTGTGGGCGAAGTACGCTTTTGCGAGCATGTCTTTGCCTTTCGCAGTCGCCGCTTGGTCGAGGAGTGCATTTTGCGCAAGTTCCGGAATCTGTAGCGAGCGGCGGACGGCGTTCGTCAAATCAACAATGTTTTTTGGCGTGATGGCATTTGAATACAGGCTGGCGGACGGCAAGAGGATCGGAGTCGCGACAACGAGGATTTTCAACAAGACCATGGCAACGCTGTAGCCAAGCAGTACGCGGTGGCTCAAGACATGCGGCACATGGTTATTCCCTTCGTGGGGAATAAAATGATCCTTTGCATGGCGGTGGACGACATGCAGCAGGCTGTTTTTCTGGGCTGGTTTTTTTTCAGGCACGATTTTTTTCTTTGGCATAAGTGGGTGTATGCGAAACAAAGGAGTGTCTCAGAAAAAAGGCGTTTTGTCTAGCGTTTCAGCGTACTAATAAAATGGCACCCGCCGTTAGAAGTGCTGCCCCAGCGGCGTGAGAGACGGTCAGTTTTTCCCCCAGGAAGAGCGCGGCAAGAATGACCACAAAGACTGCGGACAGTCGGTCTAGTGCAGCAGTGCCGGTTGCTGGGCCCGTCTTCAGTGCAAGGAAGTAAAAAAACCAGGAGACAGCACCAGCGGTACCGGAGAGAATGATCCAAAACAACACTTTTCCGGGAACGGCCGTGATTTCCGGAAGTTTTTTTAGTGATGCAGCAGCGAGAGTCATCAGCAAAAACATCACGCCTGCACGGATCGCCGTCGCCAGGGTCGAATCCACTCCCTTTACGCCAATTTTGCCAAAGATGGCCACGAGTGATGCCGCGGCTGCAGAAAGGAGGGCATAGAGCATCCACATATAAATACAGTGTAGCATGGAATAATTTTTTCTTATCAGTCTCTTGCTTTCTAGGGCTATAGAATTGCCATCCCCTTGTAGAAGGGGATCCACGATGTCGGTCGCCGACCCGTGGATCCACCCAATCCCAAAGGGAGGCCCTTGGCCAGGGTCCCCTTAGGGGCTGCCTGTTCGCTGGGATGACAGTAGGATGAGGTTTTTTGTATATAACGACTAGACGCATTTTTTTAAGCATCGTATGCTCCTTGCATCATATGCGTATTCTTGGAATTGAAAGCTCTTGCGACGAAACAGCCCTGGCTATTGTTGAGGGCCGCGGCGAGCGGACGAAGTTGGTTCGTTCGTTGGTTGCTTCGCAAGTTGCCATCCATAAAAAGTACGGCGGGGTTGTCCCCGAAGTTGCGGCACGGAGCCATGCCGAAGCATTGCCGGCCATGCTTGATGAACTGCTTGGGAAAACCCGGAGCAGGACGTTTGATGCGGTTGCAGTGACTGCTGGCCCAGGACTCATTACCTCGCTCCGTGTTGGTGTGGATGCAGCGCGGGCTTTGGCCTTTGCGTGGCAGAAGCCGCTCATCGCGGTCAACCATATCGAAGGACACATCGCAGCAAATTGGTTGGATAGTAAAATACTGCCACAGTTTCCCGTCCTCGCGCTCGTCGTTTCTGGCGGGCATACGGAGATCATTCTCGTACGTGACCATGGCGCATACGAAATGCTTGGTGCGACGCGCGACGATGCGGCGGGGGAAGCGTTTGATAAAGTGGCGAAAATTCTAGGTCTTGGATATCCGGGTGGCCCTGCGGTTTCGAAGCGTGCAGAAGCGGGAAATCCCATCGCGATTGCGTTTCCGCGCCCCATGCTCGCGAGTGGGGATCTTGATTTTTCTTTTTCTGGGTTGAAGACTGCGGTGCTTCAGCATGTGCAAAACCATGGCCGCCGTCGCGTTGCTGATATTTGCGCGTCCTTCCAAGCGGCGGCGGTTGATGTGTTGGTAAAGAAGACGATTATTGCTGCGCGGCAAGTGCAACCGAAGACGATTGTCCTTGCTGGTGGGGTCGCTGCAAATACCGTGTTGCGGACGACACTGCGTCTCGCCGTCTCCCAACAATTGCCAGGCATTCAATACATTGAACCACGGCTTGCTTACACCACAGACAACGCCGGCATGATCGCTGCGGCCGGGTACTATCTTTCACAAAAAGGCCGCGTCAGTGATTGGCAAACGCTTGAGCCGAACGCGCAATGGGAGATTGGGAGAGACGAGAATAGAGAATGAGACATTGAGGATAGGGGATGAATAACGTTTCGTCCGACCGACCCCACCCAACCTCCCCTCCACGAGGGGAGGAGTCGATATCGTATCGGTCCCCCTCCTTTCGGAGGAGGGGTTAGGGGTGGTCTGTCGGTCAAGTTGTAAGTCTTAGCACTATGCGCACAGTCACCATCACAGGAAAAAAGAAACCGGTCGTTGTGACATCGTTTGCACAGATGGAGCGTTTTGCGTCTACGCTCGCAAAAAAAATGCGTGGCGGGGAAGTCCTTGCGCTTTCTGGAACGCTTGGTGCAGGAAAGACCACCTTCACCCAATTTTTTGGCAAAGCCCTCGGTGTCAAAAGCCGCATCACCAGCCCGACGTTTACCTTGATGCAAGTGCATCGAATACAAAACGCAAAACGCGAAATGCGAATCACTGACTTCGTCCACATCGACGCGTATCGTTTGCGTGGCGCGAAGTCGTTAGTCGCTATTGGCGCACTCGACTATATCGGTGAGCCGCACGCAATTACTGTTATAGAGTGGGCAGAACGAGTAAAGAAGGTGTTGCCGGAAAAGACGATGTGGATTAGGCTTGAAATGGTGAAAAGTGAATAATAATTTTTGTATATGTCTGAACGAGAAATCGACCCACGTCTCATAGAAAGTCTTGATGATCCACACGTGCAAAGTGATATTGATCGTGCAGAGAAGCGCGAAAACCTTCCGCTCGATTATTCGTTATTTTTTTCTGATCTTTCTCAAGCAATCGAGGAGGCAGATAACCTGGATTCTTCTGAACGCTTGTCGCTCGAAACGTATAGAAATAGAGTAGAAGATGCAATTTTTCAATACATGAGTCTTGCGATCGATCACCTTCTTTACCCATCGCGAAATAAAATGCTTGCTTTTACTAATTCTGACCGTTTTGAAACAGGAAAGCAACGCGTAAACGAAAAACGACGGGACGCACACAATCTGTTAATAACAATTACGCACGAACTGTTGAGAAGTCCTATTATGAAAAAGCTAGAGGACATGCGGGCAGAATCTGCTGCCATAGACGCACGACTCGATTCCGAAGCAGTTCGTGAAGATATCGGCACAGCGGCGTTAAAATTTTCTGTACAAAGAATACATGAAGTATTGGAAAGAAACGCCTCGTCGCATTGACATGCGGTGTGTTTTCGTGTATTGTTGCGCCTCACCCAAGGAGGATGAGTGAGTAGAAAACAAGTCGATCTTCGGAACGGGGTCACTGATGCTCAGAAGCGCGTTGCTATCGGCGACGCGGCAATGGAGGTATTTCAGATTTCTCTCGCCCTGAAGGCTGAACGGGATCGTGGCCCAGAGACTCGTGCTGTTGCGGCGTTTTGGGAGCGGTTCCCGATCGATTCGCTTCCCGCGACGACAGGGAAGCAGCTGTCGCAAAATGAGAAGTTGCGAGCGATTATCGATACGGCGACACGCGCGCTCGCTGAGCGTCTCTTTGCTAGGACGAAATAGCAAGGGGGCGTTTTTTTATTCTGCCACTCTAAATACCTCCTCCACACTCGTCAGCCCATCCAATGCTTTTAATAATCCATCTTGGGCCATCGTCACCATACCTTCTTTCATGGCGACTTCTTCCATTTGATATTCGGACGTTGCACCCGAAAGGATGATGCCTTCTATTTCTTTGTTCATGACCAAGACTTCGTAGACACCGATGCGGCCTTTGAAGCCGAGTTTGTTGCAGGCTGAGCAGCCGCCACCTTTCCAGAATTTTAGTGCGTTGATGTCGATCGTATATCCAGATTTTGGTGAAACTTTTCCAAGCAAGTCTTTTGCTTTGGTGAAAACGTCTGGTGCGAGAACATCTTCTACCTTACATTCCTGACAAATGCGGCGGACGAGGCGTTGACCGATGATGGCGTTCAGTGCCGGTGCGAGCAAGAATCCTTTGACGCCCATCGAGAGGAAGCGGGGGATGGCGCCAGCTGCGCTGTTTGTATGGATTGTCGAGACGACCAAGTGACCAGTGAGCGCGGCTTGGATCGCTGTTTCGGCGGTTTCGAGGTCGCGGATTTCTCCGACCATGACGACGTCTGGATCTTGGCGGAGGATCGATCGCAATCCTTTGGCGAAGGTGTATTCATGGCTCGCATCGATCTGCGATTGGTTGATGCCGGCCAGTTTGTATTCGACTGGATCTTCGAGGGTGATGATCTTCATGTCCGGGCCGTTCAGCTTGTTCAGGACGGCGTAGAGCGTGGTGGTTTTTCCTGAACCAGTCGGACCTGTGGTGACGATCATGCCGTTCGGGCGTTCGACTTGGCGCTTCAATTCTTCAAAGGCAACACCGCGGATGCCGAGATCTTCAAATTGGAGACCGGTCGCTGTCGAACGCAAGAGACGCATGACAACCGATTCGCCATAGGAGGTTGGGATGGTCGAAACACGAACATCGACTTTGTCGTCTTTCAAAAAAATCGTAAATCGTCCGTCTTGTGGGCGGTCGTTGACGTTGATTTTGAGCGTGGCCAGCAATTTGATGCGGCTGATGACGCGGGGCCAGAGGTCGTGGGGAAGCGTGGCAATATTGGTCAGCACACCATCCAAGCGGAAACGAACGGCGATGGTTTTTTCCTCCGCTTCAATGTGGATGTCCGACGTTTTTGCTTGAAGCGCCGCGGCGACAATGAGTGTTACGACGTCCGTAAGTTGTGCGCGCTGGAGAACGGTGTTCAATTTTTGAAAGTCTCCAATTTCTGCGGAGAACTTTTTGATATCGTCCTCAGAAATCTGGACGCCTTTAATAATCTTTTTGATGTTCGGCAAGGCATCGTAGAGTTTGAGTGCGGTGGCAAAGCTGTGTTCGGAAAGGAGATACAGTTGGCCATTTGCTCGGGCGCGTTCTTGAAGTTGGTAGAGTAATTCTAGGACCGCAGGATTTTTTGGATCCGTCGAACCAACGCGCAATTCGTCGTTCAGGTTGAGGAAACAGATCGCCTTGAGTTCGACTGCCTGCTCGCGCGGGATGAGCGAAAGGGTTTCGGCAGCGATCGGGAATTTCACCAAGTTGATGAAGGGGGTACCGAGCGTTGCGGCACGTTTTTCTGCCTCGCGCTCTTTTGCCTTGAGCTCGAGTTCGTGCATTTTTTCACTGAATTTTTCTGCCTCATTCGCACCGGTGATATGCGGAACGGCGGAGGGGCGTGGATCAACGGGCATGGGGGAGGGATCTGAGATAAACGATCAGACGCGCGCGCCACGCAATGCGGCACGCACAGTTTCAGCAACGCGCAAGACTTTGGCGACGGCCTTGCCTTTGTGCAACCGTTCGGCAAGCAATGCCCAGACGGCGTAGTGGAAAGTGACCACTGCAGAAAGGCAGGCAACGAGGAGGAAGATGACAAGGAGGAAGAGAATCGCGGTCAATCCAAGTGAGGCGAATGCTGCTTGGAAGGTGGCTGCCACCAAGAACAGGATGAAGAACGGGACGGTGACGACGGTGAGCAGGAAGACGATGCCAAGCAGGAACACCACGTCCATCACTGTGACCAAGGCTGCTGTCTCGATGACCACCAGCCAATTTTTCATCACCAGGCTGATCGCATTTCGGAGGGCAACGCCAGCGCTTTCTTCAAAGCGGACGACACCAAGCGCTGCGAAAAATGCTGCGGAGATGACAACGAATGCGAGTGGAATCAGGATGACGAACGTTGCAATGCAGACACCAAGCAGAAATGGGCTGCTGTATTGGAGCGTCAGCAAGAGAAGTGCGGCGACAATGAGCATGGCGAACCCGGCAATTAAGCGCACCAAGATGTTGATGCCGAGGATCGGCCAGAAGGTGCGTATACCGCGGCGGAAAAACGTCTGCAAGTTGGGTTGTTTCTTTTCTTCTGCGGCGGCAACGGCGTCGAGTAGTGCGCCTTGGCAGACGACAGAAAGCCAGATCACCAGCGCACCGAAGATGAGCACGAAAGCGATTACTCCAGGAAACCACCAAGGGAAACGACTAGCAAAATCAAAAAAATGTTCTGGGTTGATGGCGCGTGCCGCGCGTCCAGCAGCGACAGGGAAACCAAAGCCATAGCGGTAACTCACCGCCGTGCCGAGGATAGAATTCCACATGCGGATCAAGAGATCGTATGCGGAGCCGGTGAGCATTGCGCCGCCCAAAAAGCCGAGCGGCCAGAGGTGCGGATTGCGACGAGTAAACGTAAACGCGTCTTGTAGTACGGCACGGTAGAGCGGGCGCGCAGTGATCATAAGCCTCCTTTTGATTATTGCGAACTAGACGGCGCTGGCGCGTGGCACCATGGCCGGACGGATCGCGTGTTTGTGGCCGACGAGGGTTTCAAACTCCTCGCGTTCTAAGTTTTCTTTGACGATGAGGGTTTGGGCGATGCGGTCGAGGGTGGTGCGGTGGGCGCGGATCACTTCTTGCGCAACCTTGAGCCCATTGGCGATGATCTTTGAGACTTCTTCATCAATGACTTGCGCCACAGATTCTGAATAATCGCGCTGTTCAGAAATTTCACGGCCCAAGAACACCATTTCTTCACGCGAACCAAACGTCCGCGGACCCAAACGGTCGCTCATGCCGTACTGCGTCACCAAGGCTTTAGCGAGGCGGGTGGCGTTCTGCAAATCATTCGACGCACCGGTCGTGATATCGCCGAAGACTTCTTTTTCCGCGACGTATCCACCAAGAGAAACGGCGATGTCATCCAAGAATTGCTGCTTCTGGCGCATGCGGCGGTCATCCTCCGGAAGTTTCATGGTGTAACCAGCAGCGTGACCGCGCGGGATGATCGAGATTTTGTGGACATTGTCGGCGTAGGGGAGTT
>CALRHY010000029.1 GCA_943359495.1 Candidatus Uhrbacteria bacterium RIFOXYB12_FULL_58_10 | reverse complement strand
CTTGCCCATGATTTAGATAATCCCTTTCACGACAACCATGGTGCAGGAACAGATACCATTGGTACAAATGCGTTGCATGTCGTGGCAGAAAAATATCGCGCACGAAAACAGCAATCGAAAAAAACGAGCCGTACCACGTCGTAACCCATGCTCAACCTTTCCCCGTGGCTCGATACGCTGAACCGCCACCGCGGCGTTCACCGTCTGTCGTTGCACGAAAAACCCAGCACAGACATTGCTATTGTGGGTGGTGGGATTGCTGGCGTCGCGACCGCTGCTGCGGTTTTGGAAAAAACGGACAAGCGTGTCTTGCTCATTGAAGCCGACCTCGTGGCCCATGCAGCGACTGGCCACAATGCCGGGCAGATCGTCAGCTATTTTGAACGCTCGTTTGTCGATCTGGTCGCAGAATTTGGCCCAACGCTCACCACTCGCGGTGTTGATGCGATTGAGCAAAGCTGGCATCTCTTACACAAACTTGCTCGGTTTGCTGGTGATGAAAAAAGCATACGCAGTTGTACCGGCTACCTCGGTATCGCCGACCCAGAAAAACTCCGCATCTTTTTTGAAAGCATTTACGCACGGCACGCCGCTGGGCTCAGCACCGAACGCGTGCTTTTGTCAGAAGACGCCCATCTCCACGACCTGTTGCCGCGTCGCATGCGCGGCGAAGTTTCGTTTATAGAAAAAGAAAAGCTGCTCGCACTCCTGGGGACGACAGACGAACGCTACATCGCTGCAGGTGTCTCGCAAAAAGGTTGTACGAACAGCGCGGTGTTTACCGAAAAATTGGTGACAACACTACTTGCCCACTATCCAAAACGTTTTCGTCTGATCGAACGGACGCCGGTACAGCACGTCATCCTGAGCAAACGAAGTGCGCGCTTGGTAACGAATGAGCATACGATTTCTGCGGAACGCGTCATATTGTGCACCAACGGTTTTGAACGTTTCACCATCCAAAACGAAGGGGGTGCGGCAATTGATCCAAAATTTCATGATTCTTTGCACGGAGTCATCGGATATCTTTCCGCACAAACGTATGCACAACCCTCGCCAGTCGCCGCGGTGAGTTACTATCCATTCCCCCACTCGCCAGACGACGCTTACTTCTATGTGACGAAACGGCACTGGGGCGCCGCGCCATTCGGCAAAACATTGATCTGTGTCGGCGGAGCCGATGAACCGTTGCCGGAACGCATGCACTACAATCCAAAAGCACCGTTTCCAAAAGAAAAACTGGCTGAATTACGGGGGTTTCTCACTGCAACATTCCCCACGGAGCCGGCGCTGCAGCACTACCAATGGCACGGCCTCATGGGCTACACGCAATCCGGCGTTCGTTTGATCGGTGCTGAACCATGCAATCCCGCCTTGCTCTACAACCTCGGCTGCAACGGCATCGGTATCCTTCCCTCCATTTTCGGAGCATTCCGCATCGCCGCACTCCTCTCAGGTAAACGGCTGCGGCCTTCCATATTTGATCCGCGCGATCAACGCTGCGAACTGCCAGTGCGAGCAAAGCGCCCCACATTGCCGTTCGTACCAAAAGCCAGTAACGTGTTCATCAAACCTCCCTCCCCTAACCAATCCACCAGATGAAAAAACAAAAATCGCACCATATTGTCTCCGCCACGCTCGTTGTGACACTGCTTGTGGGCGGAATTGCCAGCATATTGCTTTGGCACGGAACTGCGAACGCGTCGCTCGCGAACGGCAGCCTGGCTAAAACAGCAACGAGTTCTGCGGTCTACTTTATCTGGCAAGGTGAACGCTATGCCTTTCCCAATGAAAAAATCTTTTACTCTTGGTACAAAGATTTTCTTGGTGTCAAAACCATTTCTTCAACAGAAATGGCAAGCTATCATCTCCGTGGCAACGTCACCTACAAACCAAGCGGTAGACTGGTCAAAATCAGCAGTGATCCCAAGGTCTACGCGGTCAGCAAATGTGGCGTCCTCCATGGCATTGCAAGCGAAACGGCAGCAACACAAACCTTTGGTGCTGGCTGGCACGGCTTGGTTGATGATCTTTCTGATGCATTTTTCGTCAATTACACCGTCAGTACGGCAATTACGAAAAGTGCTGACTATGTTGTAGATACGACGACAAAAACGTTTGATCAGAATCTGTGCACGACAGGCGCAACAAATACGAACAGCAATACAAACACGGTCCCGACCACCAATACCAACACAAACGTTCCTGCAAACACGAACACCAACGTCAATGCAAATACCAATGTGAATGCGAATGTAAACGTCAACGCAAACACCAACACGAATGTTCCGGCGAATACGAATGTTCCACTCACTGGGACGAACACACCCACATCAATTGTTGGTGGTTCTGTCGGTGTGGCTTCGATCGTAACGCCGACAAGTGGCGCATCAAAACTTGGCAACTGCCAAATCTATCCGAGCGACAATCCCTGGAACACGGATATTTCTGGAAATGCAGTCCATGCGATGAACAGTGGCTGGAGCCAGACATTCCAACAAGATTACACCAAAACACACAATGCGTTTAACAACCCAGTCGGTTCACGTGTGACGAGTGCCCAACCGAAAGTCATCATTCAATGCACGCCCGGAGTGAAATACTGCCAAAAAAGTGCCATGTACCAAAATGGCGTGCCGCGCCCGATGCCGATTCCGGATGACGCGGAAATTGAAAACATAAACGTCACCACAGGGAACTACAGTGGTATCGGCAGTGACCGCCATGTGTGGGTCGTGGATACCGACTCCTGCATCTTGTACGAACTGTTCCATGCCCACCGCATCAAAGATAGCGACGGCACAGCGCTCTCCACGAACGACGTGACACAATTCCAAGGTATCAGCTGGCATTGGCAGGCAGATTCTGCTGGCGTCTACGATTTCAAAACCAACGCCCCATCACACGTCGCAAAAACAGCAACCGACACCGCATCCGGTATGCCCATGTTCGTTGGCTTGGCGAAATACGAAGAAATGGCCGCTGCCATCGCCAGTGATCCCATCAACGGAACAATCAATCACGCGCTCGCCTTCTCCATCCCAAGAACGCAGGCAGCCTATATCGCACCAGCAACATCGTTTGTCAGTGCGACAACAAAGCCGTCGAACACCGCATATCCGCCTATGGGTGCGCGTCTACGTCTTAAAGCAAGCTATGACATATCGAGCTTGTATGGACAGTCCAGAATCATTGCAAACACGATGAAAAAATATGGGCTCTTCGTAGTCGACAATGGACAATCAGTCCTCTACCCAAACGGTTCCAGCGGACCGAATTCTGCATGGGCATATTGGCCAGACCTTATCCAACAACTCAACGCAATTCCCTCAACCGCGTACGAGTTTGTCGAATCGGGCCCGATCTTGTACTAGCTGCAACAAGCGTCAAACGAAAAAACATCCCGGATACGGGATGTTTTTTTGCACTATTACAGAACCTATGTAATACCAACTGACGTGCGAAACATGCTATAATAAAATAAAGAAAAAAGCATTTCAGCGTTCTTTGGTATGACGAGCGTACACCTCACCAAATTGCTTCGCTACGCAAAAACAGTTTCTGCATCAGCACTGAATGCAGCGACCGTGCGTGCGCGCAAAGAACATATCCCGCTCGAGCAAGCGCTCCTTGCCTCCGGAACGGTTTCCGAAGAAGAACTCTACCGTGAAATCGCGCGATTGCTTGGCATCCCCTTTGTTGAAATGACCCAGCAAGTCTTGAATAAAGACGTGCTTTTTATTATTCCGGAACCGATCGCTAGCGGGCATAAAATGATCCCGTTTGAAAAAACAGCCAACGCAGTCCTTGTCGCAACCACAGAACCAGAAGATTTGCAGACCATTGAATTTATTCGGAGAAAAACCGGACTTGCGGTCAAAATATTTCTCACCACGCCAACAGGAATTGCTGCAGCCCTCAAATCCTATCGCCGCAGTTTGACTGCGGAATTCGAAGATCTTGCCGTGCGACCAACAAAAAAGACACCTATAGAAACGGAGAAGGATTTGAAACAGCTGGCAGAAAATATTCCGATTGTCCGCATCGTTGATTCGCTGCTCGAACATGCGATGTATGAAAACGCCTCAGACATTCACATTGAGCCAGAAGAAAAAGAGGTGACCGTCCGCTATCGCATCGACGGTGTCCTCCGACCAATGATGACGCTCCCAAAACCGGCACAAGACGGTATCATTGCCCGCATTAAAATTTTAGCCAACCTCAAACTCGACGAACACCGCTTGCCGCAAGATGGCCGTTTCACTATCGAAACGCCCGAATTCAAATTCGCTATTCGCGTTTCCATTCTACCTGTCTATGATGGCGAAAAAATCGTCATGCGTCTGCTTTCGGAAACAGCCAAAGCACTGACGCTTGAAGCGCTTGGGTTACCACCAGGCCCGCGCACACTGCTTGAACAATCCATCCAAAAACCGCACGGCATCCTCTACGTTACTGGTCCGACCGGCAGCGGAAAAACGACGACTCTCTATTCCCTACTTGCACTCGTAAACACTCCGGGGGTCAACGTCATTACCGTCGAGGATCCGATCGAATACCGCATGCAGGGCGTGAACCAAAGCCAGATCAACCCGCGCATCGGCTACACCTTTGCCAACGGTCTGCGTTCGATCCTGCGCCAAGATCCGAACGTCATCATGGTCGGGGAAATCCGTGATACCGAAACGGCCGAAATCGCTGCCAATGCCGCACTGACCGGCCACCTCGTCATTTCGACACTCCACACGAATGATGCCGTCGGTGCGCTCTCCCGTCTTGAGGACTTTGGTATTGCGCCGTTCCTCATCGCATATACGACAAACGCCATCATCGCTCAGCGCCTGGTGCGAAAAATCTGCAAAGAATGTACAGCACCATACCCTGTTTCGCCAACCGAACTCGATGAACTACGATCGCGCGGCGTGACTGATGGATTGCTACGCGATTTGGTCAAAGAAAAACTGTTACCAAAAAGCACCGCACTGAGCGGACTCACACTGAGCAAAGGCGCCGGTTGCCGTTCTTGTGGCAACGAAGGCTACCGTGGCCGCGTCGGTATCTACGAAGCGCTGGCAATTACCCCAGACCTCGGTGCACTCATCGCTCGCCATGCGCCGGCCGAAGAAATCCGCGCCCACGCCGCAGCCCATGGCATGCGCACGATGTTCCACGACGGCTTGGTCAAAGCAGTAAGCGGCATCACCACACTCGCCGAAGTCTTCCGTGTGACCAAAGACTAATCTTTTCCATGCCCACTCCGTCCACCACAGCCATTCCAATAAAAAAATCTCGGCTTCCCAAATGGTTTCCGCGCCGCGGTGTTCCGCTTGCGGACATGGTGTTTTTTTTCGACAACTTGCGGGTGATGATCCACGCCGGCCTTTCCTACAACCAAGCATTCCACACGCTCGTCACACAGACAACCAACCGCCGTTGGAAAGCCATCCTCGAAGATATTGCCTTACGCGTCGAACGCGGCGAAACCTTGGCTGTGGCCATGGAACGTTTCCCTGCTTTTACACCACTCATGACCAACATGATGCGCATTGGCGAAATTTCCGGCACGCTCGATGGCGCACTGACCGCACTCGTGAACCAGATGAAGAAAGACCTCACATTGCGCGCAAAAATCCGCGGTGCGTTGATGTACCCCTGCGTCATCCTTTCAGCAACAGGAGTCATTTCGGTCGGCATGATGATCTTTGTCGTTCCAAAAATCCTCGAGATCTTTAAAGATATCAAAACACCGCTACCACTTCCAACACGCATCCTTCTCGCGGTTTCCGGACTCGTCACCGAGCATGGCCTTGTCGTCGGGATCGCACTCGTCGCTACCATGATTGCACTGCATTTTTTCATCAAGACGCCCTTCGGAAAACGGCTCATGCACACCCTGTTTCTCCGCGCTTGGATCCTTGGCCCGATTGTCCGAAAAATCAACTTAGCACGCATGACACGGACACTCTCAACCTTATTACGAACGGGCATTCCTATCCAAGACGCGCTTACGAACACCGGCCGCGTGCTGAGCAATGTTCATTTTCAAGAAGCACTCTTCGCAACAACGACTGCGGTGAATCGTGGTGCCAGCATTGGTGATGCGTTAGCCCAACACCCACACCTTTTCCCATCCATTGTGACGCAGATGGCGGCCGTCGGCGAACAAGCTGGCCAGCTCGATGAAATGCTCGGCGAACTTGCGGTGTACTACGAAAGCCAAGTGGACGACACGCTCTCGAACATGACCCAGATTATTGAACCAGTCCTCGTCTTGACGCTCGGCGTTGCGGTCGGCGGCATTGCTGTCGCCATCATTTCGCCTATTTATGCACTGTCCGAAAGTTTTTAGGACACATCGACCAGATGTACGGCCCCTTGGTTTTTCTTTGCCGGAAATCCTCGTGCTGATTGCCCTACTTGGCGCGAGCGTCGCCGTCTTTGGTGTTGCGGCCGGCGCGGTGCGTCTCAGGAACAGCAGCTGGCACACCACGCAAGCTGTTGCACTTGCCGAGGGCGCAACCGTCGCCGCACAATTCCTCCCCACAGCCGCACTCACCAACCGCACCAACGCACCAGCAATCGGTTTTGTCGAACACCGCGGCCAGTGGGCAGTGCAGACAAACAATAGCGCACCCTCCCTGTCCCGAGTCTTCACGGTCACTTCCTCTTCCCCAGCACTGCTTGGGACGACAGCAGCTGCACGCTTCCCTAGTTCACCCTTTAGCAATGGGACGACGAGTATTTCTCTGCTGACACCGACCATTTTTCCAAGTGGCTGGAAAGCAGGAATCCTCTTCCGTGCGCGCGATCTCGGCAATGGGTATCGGTTGCGCGTTGACGCAACAACCCTCGTCTTTGAACGACTGCAAGATGGTGTTGCGACCACGCTCTATAGTCTCTCTCGCATCCACAACCCAAACACCTGGGTACAGATTGCTGTCACCGGATCCGGCAGTTCGCTCAGCATCATCGAAAACAGCAGTACACTGACCACTGTGACAGACAGCACCTGGAGCAGCGGAGAAAGCGCTTTGGTACTTCTCGGAAATGGAACGGTTTCTTTTGATACTGCCAGTGTCTCTGGCGATGCAACCGGCGCATGGAATTTTGATACGGACACGGTTGGCGAAACGCCGGCAGTCTGGCGATCGCTTGGTGGCGACAGCCTGCCCAACGGTTCGATCAGCGTGACCGTTGACCGCCCAACAACGGGCGGAACGCTTGCGCGAATTGCAACAACCGTCCAATGGACGGAATCACGTGGTGTCCGTTCGGTCAGTACGACTGATTACCAATAGATATGGCGTACACGCAAAACAAACTGCGACTGCATGACCAGCGTGGTGTCGGCTACATTGAAATGATGGCCAGCATCGCGCTTTTTGCCATCATTGCCATGACTGCTGCAGAAATTTCTATCAGCATCTTGCGTCTGGCGCGACGTGAACAAATCCGCGCAGATCTCCATAAAGCAGCAGCACTCGGTATGGAGCCGCTGCGTGAAGCGGCAAAAGGAGCAAATGCAGTACTGGCAACCGCCACGATTGCCGGTTCTACGTACAACACATCCAACCAACAAGTAGCTTTTTCCCTGCCACCGATCGATGCCCAAGGTGTTGTCCTGAGTGGAACTGATTACATCGGCTTCCGCAAAGACACAACCGACCCGACGCTTCTCATCCAAGAGACGCAGGCTGCCTCCGGCAGCGTCCGCCAAACGGGCAAAGCGACTATCGCCCGCTTTGTCGACACCTTTGCTGTCCGCTACAATACGAGCACACCAGCACTCGCAACAGGCGTCGAGTTTTATCTCGAAACAACAGCGCTTGATGGGACGACACGCATCCGTGCGCCGCTCCAAACCATCGTGCGGCTTGAAAACCAATAATCCTCTTTTCATGACTACGGCAAAAAGACCATCGCCGCGCGGACAAGTGCTTGCTGCAGGGCTGA
>CALRHY010000028.1 GCA_943359495.1 Candidatus Uhrbacteria bacterium RIFOXYB12_FULL_58_10 | reverse complement strand
CCACGTGGACAGCGCGGAGAAAACGCAATCGATATCGCTTTGCCGCGGACGGAATTTTCTTTTGGCACTGGCGGCTACAAAGATGTCGAAACAAAAAGTCGGCACACCTTGCCGCTTGTCGAAGATTTGGCTCGGCGCGATTTTACGGTCAATGCCATGGCGTGGAATCTGGCGACGTCGCAATTGATTGATCCCTATAGTGGTGAGCGCGACCTTTCTCAAAAAATCTTGCGCGCAGTCGGCGACCCAGCAAAACGTTTTCAAGAAGATTACACACGCATTCTTCGTCTCCTTCGTTTTTCATTGGAATTGGATTTTTCCGTTCATGCAGCGACATGGTCTGCGGCAAAAAAACTGGTTCCTCGTTTGAGTGATCAACGAACTGGGCAATGGGTGTTGCCGCGTGAGCTTGTGGCGAAAGAAATGTTGAAGTCCTTCCTTGCCAATCCGTTGGAAACATTTCTGTTGTGGGACCGCATTGGCGTGTGGCGCGTCTTGATCCCCGAATTGGTTGCCATGAAGCGCGTGCCGCAACCGGAGCAATATCATACCGAAGGAGATGTCTGGCAGCATACGCAACTGGCTCTCACGGTTTTGATGGGAAAAGCATTTGCAAAACAATTTCCGGATGGTTGGGATGCAGAGACTGCTCTCGGTGTCTTGTTTCATGACATCGGCAAACCGCCAACCTTAAAAACACCGGAGAAACACGGGACAGACCGCATTCGTTTTGATGGTCACGATGCTGCCGGTGCCCGGATGACCCGTTCTATTGCTGATCGGCTGGCACTCGCAAGTTACAAATCTGCGCACATCGATGTGTCCTCGGAACGGCTCGAATGGATGGTGGCCCATCATTTGCTAATGGTGAACGCTAACGCAAATGATCTCCGCCCGCAAACGATTGAACGCTATTTCTTTTCTGCGCAAAATCCTGGAGATAGGTTGCGAAAGGTGATGTTCTGCGACACTGCGGCAACGATAAATGCGAATGGAAAACCGTTTTGGAAAAGTTTCCGTGCACTCGAGAAACGTATTGCTGCGGTTGCGAAGACGCGTTCCGTTTCCGGCGAGATGCCAAAGCCGTTGTTGACCGGGGACGGCATTATGAAAGCCTTTGGCCTCGCGCCCGGGCCGCAGATCGGCGTGCTGCTCGCTGCATTGCGCGATGCACAACTCTCTGGCAAGGTGCGCTCCAAAGAAGAAGCGCGGGTATTTTTAGCAAAACAGTTGTAATTATCCATGCAAACCATCCATATCGCACCAGAAGAAAAAGGAAAGCGCCTGGACCACGTCCTTGCCGCCCTGCTTTCGGATGTTTCGCGTACCAAGCTCCAACGATTGATTGAAAATGGTGCGATTCTTGTGGATGGCGCAAAAGTTACCTCCCATCATTTTCTTCGCGGTGGCGAAACAGTGGTTATTGGCGAGGAGACGAAGCAAACCGCAGCAGCCGTACCGTTGCCACGAATTACCGTGGTTACCGAAGCTGCGGATTACTTGGTTATTGAAAAACCGACTGGAATCGCGGTCCATCCGGGTGCTGGAGTTCGTCCACCGACGCTTGTGGATGCGCTGCTCGCTCAATTTCCAGAAATCCAAGGAGTGGGTGATCCGTTTCGCCCGGGCATCGTCCATCGCTTGGACAAAGACGTTTCCGGTCTGATGATCATCGCCCGGACTGCGCGTGGCTACGATTTTTTCACCAATGCATTCCGCGAAAAGCAGATCCATAAAATGTATCTCGCGCTCGTCCATGGCGATGTGACCCAAGAAACAGGGACGATCAATCGCGTCATTGCTCGTTCAAGCCGCCGTGCGCGTATGGCGGCTCGTGCGCCTGGGCAAGATGGCAAAGCGGCGGTTACCCATTGGCTTGTTCTCAAACGATTCCGCACTGCAACCGAACTTTCTGTGACGATTGAGACAGGACGGACACATCAAATCCGCGCCCACCTTTTTTCGATCGGCCACCCAGTTGTCGGCGATTCGCTCTACCGTAATCCGCGCTTCAAGGTTCGCGGCGCCCCGGCTCGCCCTTTCCTCCACGCTGCCGCACTTTCTTTCACAGATCCCGATGGAAAAGAATGCTCGTTCACGTCGCCACTGCCGAGCATCCTCGAAGATTTTTTGAAAGCACTGCCCGAACCAAATCGTCCCGTCGACAGTAGAAAGTCGATCGAGAAGACGTACGAAGGGAGAGACGAATCATAAAATATTTTAGAAAAGTCTTTTTATTGTCATTGCGAGGAACGTCGAGTGACGTGGCAATCCAGTCGCGATCGACATCGTGGATCGCCACGGTCGCCAGACGCTCCCTCGCGAAGACGATTCGTATCATTTTTTGTATGATCCTCTCCCTCGCCGGCGACCCCGGTTCCGGAAAAACATCTGTCGCAAAAATCCTCGCAGAACGCTTGGGCTACCGTTGGTATTCGATTGGCGACTTGCGCGGCAAGATGGCGATCGAACGCGGTATGACGCTGGAGGAATTCAACAAGTTGGGGGAGACGGATTCCTCGACCGACACCATCGTCGATGACTATCAAAAAAAGCTAGGCGAAACGGAGGATGGTTTTATTATCGATGGCAAACTCGGCTGGCATTTTATCCCGCATTCGTTCAAGCTCTTTCTTTCTTGCGATGTAGATGAAGCCGCGCACCGTATTTTTACCTCTCACCTCGCCAAAGACGGCAGTCGTGATGATGAAAAAGCTGCGGAGACCGTTGCAGAAGTACGCGCCTCCCTGGATCGACGAATCGCATCCGACGTAATGCGTTATCAAAAGCACTACAGCCTGACCGTCCGCGACCCTAGCCATTACGACCTTGTGCTGGACACGACACATTGCTCTGGACCTGAGGAAACGGCAGAGAAAATTTTAGCCATTCTGAAAGAGAAAGGATTGGTCTGATGGAAAATTTTTAAGATTGTCATTGCGAGGGAAGGTGTCGAACCTGACCGCGGCAATCCAGTCGGAACGATATCGAATCGTGGATTGCCGCGTCGCCCAACGCTCCTCGCAATGACAGTTGTTTGCCTATGCCACGTACAAGGGGGGAGCGGCGCGAGGAGAAACAGCAAAGCAAGAAAAAAATGCGCGTCCATGGCGCGCGGATTCGGCAGTTGTTGCATCGAGACAAGCCAAAGGGCTCGTCTTGACGGTCTTCCACATATCTGATATTCTCCCTGCACATTCTTGACCCGTTTTTATGGCCGAGCAAATCCAGGAAACAACCAAACACCCAGAAATTAAGCCCGGCATGACCGTTCGCGTGCATACCCGTATCACCGAAACGAACACCAAGGGCGAAGATAAAGAGCGTATCCAGATTTTTGAAGGGATTATCCTTGCCATCCGCGGCGAGGGGATCTCCAAATCTTTTACCGTCCGCAAGATTTCAAACGGCGTCGGCGTGGAACGTATTTTTCCTTTGTTTACCCCACTGATCGCCAAGATCGAGCCGGTGAAGCAAGCAAAAGTCCGCCGCGCTAAGCTTTGGTTCTTGAGAGACAGCAAGAAGCGCTTGAAGGAAAAGATGATTGTTCCAGCCAAGGCGTAAGAAAAAAGAAAAATCCCCTCCGATATGCATCGGAGGGGATTTTTGATTTTGGGTCCTTGTCATCCCGAGCCGCAGCCAGAACCCAAAGGGTGCCCTTCGGGCGGGATCTCATCGGTCAAGCCGTGAATCGTTCCGATGA
Source organism: Candidatus Uhrbacteria bacterium RIFOXYB12_FULL_58_10 (assembly GCA_943359495.1). Lineage (GTDB taxonomy): Bacteria > Patescibacteriota > Patescibacteriia > 2-12-FULL-57-11 > 2-12-FULL-57-11 > CALRHY01. Next base: position 4,515 of record CALRHY010000028.1, on the reverse strand, counting down.
GATCCTTCAGCTTCGCCAGACACTTCGTTCAGGATGACGGAAGGGCGGCAAATTTTTTTACCAACTCCCATCAATCGACGGAGCTGCTGCAGTCACTGTGGTGGGGACGAAGTCGCTTGCGTTCAGAATGTCTGCTCCGTAGTGGTAATTGGTGAAGAAGGCATCGGAGAGGTCATCAATCTTTTTGTTCCAGTCTGCGCCGTACGAGGCCGTCGCGATCGCTTCGGAAGAGATCCAACGGAGTTCGCCCTTTGGCCCCACTGCATACACCTTTGCCAGCGATTGGAATTTCACCATGCGGACGCCTGGGCGATAGGTCACGTTTGCACCGAGGGGGAGTGCGGCCATCTGGGTCGCGGTAATCGTCCACACACCGGAGAAATCCGCATACCACGAGGCGTAGATGTTTGCATTCGGGAATGCGTGGCGCTTGCAGTCACTGGCGATAAAGTAGACGGCAGTGCTGTCCGTTGTTTTTACAAGTGTGCCAGCAGGACTCACGCCACACATAGGTTGTGGAGGCGGTGGAATAAGCGCCGTGGTTGTAAAGGTCATTGGTTCTGCGTATTGCGTTTCGGTATCCGTCTGCGCTTTTACGGTAAAGGTGTAGGTTGTTCCAGGAAGGAGGTTGTTGAGGAGTATGCTGTGATTTGTTGTTTTGTTTGCTTCACTGGCGGCGCTAAAGATGGGCTGCGTACCATTGGTCGCTCCAGACGCCACGGTGCCGGTTGCGGCGACGTTGGTCATGAAGGAGATGGTTGCTGTCGATGTTGTAACCTGTGCGACAAGGTTGGTGATCGAAAGTGCGGGTGCTGCAGGGGGAGTATAGGTGACGGTTAGTGTCGGCACATGGGTAGGATTCGCAGCTTCACGGGTCCAATAGCTCCGAGATGTTTGTACGCCAATACTCTCAGTGCTTTTTACAATGAAACCGTTATTCGTCCAGGTTCCCGTAAGCCAGTTTTGGACCGCGGTCGTCAGATCCCATGTTTCGGGATTTCCATAATTGACTGATTGGGTTTGGATGGTGTCAGAAAATGTTGGTTGGGTGTTCCAGGTCAGTGCACCTTCCGTCCATGCCGTATCCACACGTTGTGTGCTGAATTGCGCCGGGGTTGTCGTCGAATACGACTTTAGTGTCAGTTGGAGCTGTGCAGATTGTATGGTTGCGCCAGAGGGAATCTGCGATAGGTCGAATTGGAGGTATGAGCGAGCAAAGCTTGGTCCAGAACCAAGTAAGGCATACATGCCATCTTGCGTACCGAACGGGACATCGGCTCCGGCGTTGGTGTTTAGGGTATAGGTATCAGCGACAGGTGTCAGTGTGGCGGTAGCTGCAAGGGCAGGGGCTGCAAAAAAAAGCAGGCTCCCAAAGAAACTGAGGACAAAAAAGGGTGTGCGCATAGGAAGAATGGTTACCTCGGCAGTGTAGCACAAAGCACTCTTCCTTATTGGGGCACTGGTCACTTGTGTCCATCCCCTTGTAGAAGGGGATTCACGATGCCGGTTACGATACTGACGGTCGCCGACATTCTTTTGGCGAATCCCAAAAGAATCAAAAAGATTTTGGGGTCGGGAGAACTCGCTCAACGCTTCGCCGGACGCTCCGCTAGATCGCTCAAACAGGGCTCGCGTCCCCAAACCCCATTATCGATCGACAAAGAAACGGGAATGTTTTACTTATCGCACTAACGATTTAAGCAATGCTCCTGTTGCCGAATGGGAGTTTTTTGCCATATCTTTCGGCGTACCTTCGCCGACGATTTCGCCGCCGCGTTTGCCGCCATCCGGGCCGACATCGACGATCCAGTCGGCTGATTTGATGACGTCCAAGTTATGTTCGATGACAATGATCGAATTGCCTTTGTTAACGAGTTCGTGCAAGACCGCAAGGAGTTTGCCGATGTCTTCGAAATGCAAACCAGTCGTTGGTTCATCCAAAATGTAGAGTGTTTTTCCGGTGGCGCGGCGCGACAATTCGGTGGCCAATTTCACGCGCTGTGCTTCACCGCCTGAGAGTGTGGTTGCTGGCTGCCCAAGACGCATGTAGCCGAGGCCGACCAAGCGGAGCAGTTCGAGTTTGTCGGCAATGGCTGGCTGGTCGGTAAAGAAGTTTCGCGCTTCTTCGACCGTCATCGCCAAAACGTCGGCAATACTCTTGTCTTTGTAGTGGATTTCGAGCGCTTCGGCGTTGTAGCGCGTGCCATGACATTCTTTGCACTCCACGTAGACGTTCGGTAAGAATTGCATGTCGATCTTTACATACCCTTCGCCATCGCAGCCGTTGCAGCGTCCGCCGTCCATCACATTGAAGCTGAATTTCCCGGCGTTGTAGCCGCGCATCTTCGCTTCTGGAATCTCGGTGTAGAGGTCGCGGATAGGAGTGAAGACTTGGGTGTAGGTGGCAGGGTTTGAGCGTGGTGTTTTGCCGATTGGCGACTGGTCGATCATGATCACCTTATCCAAATGCTCCATGCCGGCGATGGATTTGTGTGCGCCAGGGAGATCTTTTGCGCCGTGGAATTTTGCCGCCAGCGCTTTCCCAAGAACATCCAACACCAGCGTCGATTTTCCGGATCCGGAAACGCCAGTCACACAGACGAGCATGCCCAGCGGAATGCGCGCATCGATGTTTTTGAGGTTGAATGCGGTCGCACCTTTGATCGTCAACGCTTTTCCATTTCCTTTGCGAGTCACCTTTGGTAGTGGAATGCTTTTCTTTCCAGAAAGGTACTGGCCAGTGATGGACGCTGGGTTGCGAATGATTTCCGCGGCCGTTCCTTTGGCAATGATCTCGCCGCCATATTCGCCAGCACCTGGGCCGACATCAATGACGTAGTCCGCAGCGCGGATCGTATCCGCATCATGTTCGACAACAATGACCGTGTTTTCTTTGTCACGGAGATGCTTCATCGTGTCGATCAGTTTTTGGTTGTCGCGGCTGTGGAGGCCGATGGATGGTTCGTCCAAAATATAGATCACGCCAGAAAGGTCGCTGCCAAGCTGCGTCGCCAAACGAACCCGCTGCGCTTCACCACCAGACAAGGTGACGGCGCTACGGTCTAAGGAAAGATACTCGACGCCGACATGCACCAAGTGTTCGAGACGAACTCGCACTTCTTTGAGCACGAGCCGGGCGATTTTCGCTTCATCCTCGGTCAGTGGTTCGATGTTTTGTACAGGAGTCACTTCCGCTACTTTTTTCACAACCTTCTTTATTGGGGCCGCCGGACGATCTGGTTTTCCTGGCGTTAGTGCATCAATCCATTGGAGTGTTTCATCAATCGTCAATGCGGTCGCATCGGCAATGGATTTGCCGTCGACGGTGATCGCCAAAACTTCCGGGCGCAGGCGCTTGCCTTTGCAGGACGGGCAGGTTTGTTCGCGCAGGAATGCCTTGATTTCCTTGCGCATGTATTCGGATGTCGTTTCGCGGTACTTGGCTTCGAGTGCGGAAACAACGCCTTCAAACGTTTCTTGTTTTGGTCCAAAAGTCTCACTGCCGCAGCCATGGAAGACGATATGTTTCGTCGCGTCGTTCAGGTCGCCAAACGGAATGTCCAAACGGAATCGTTTTGCTGCAGCAACCGATTCCAATAGCTTCATTTGTGCACCGGTGTTGCCGGCCATGCGCCAGGGCTTGATCGCACCTTCGGCAATGGTGAGGCGGGGATTTGTGACCACGAGTTCTGTGTCGACGGTCATCGTCACACCAAGGCCGTTGCATTGTTCGCAGGCGCCGTGTGGCGAGTTGAAAGAGAAGATGCGCGGTTCGACGGCGGGGAGCGAAATACCACAGCGGCCGCAGGCATATTCACGCGACAATAGGATGTCGACCGTGCCGGTGTTGGCAAAAAGATAGCCGTTGCCAAGATCGAGGGCTTTTTCGAGTTGTTTTTTTATCTCATTAAATTGTGCGGCGTCTCCTTGCGGCATGGTGAAGGAGAGTGCTTCGATGGTGTGTTTTTTTGCTTTATCCAAACGACGATCCATGGCTTCTTCCATCGAGAGCAGGTCGCCATCGATGCGGACAAAGGTGTAGCCGCCTTTTTCAAGCTCAATCAACAATGCGCGGTGTTCGCCGCGGGCGTCGCGGACGATGGGGGAGAGGACACGCACCTCTTTGGTTTTTGCCAATTCGTGCAAGGCGCTGGCTATTTCTTCTACTGTTTGCGTCCGGACGCGTTCACCACAGCGCGGACAGTGTGGTCGACCAGCGCGTGCAAAAAGCAGACGGAGATAGTCGTAGATTTCCGTAATCGTCCCGACGGTTGAACGCGGGTTGCGTGAGACACTCTTTTGGTCGATGGCAATGGTCGGGGAGAGGCCGGTGATTTCGTCGGCATCCGGGCGATCCTGGATTTCAAGGAATTGCCGTGCGTATGCCGACAGCGATTCCATGTAGCGGCGCTGCCCTTCGGCAAAAATCGTATCAAAGGCGAGTGACGATTTTCCAGACCCAGAGAGTCCGGTGATCACCGTCAATTTTCCTTTCGGAATATCGATAGAGACGTT
>CALRHY010000027.1 GCA_943359495.1 Candidatus Uhrbacteria bacterium RIFOXYB12_FULL_58_10 | reverse complement strand
AATATCGCCCGGATACGCTTCACGGCCTGGTGGGCGGCGGAGCAACAAGGAAAGTTCACGGTATGCCCAAGCGTGCTTTGAAAGGTCGTCGTAAATTGCCAAGGCATCCATCCCCTTTTCCATGAAATATTCGCCGATCGCACAACCTGCGTATGGTGCCAGATACGAAAGTGCTGCAGGATCTGAGGCGCCAGCGACGACCATGATCGTATGTTCCATTGCGCCTGCTGCTTCAAGCTTTGCCACAATCTTGGCGATCTTCGATTCCTTCTGACCAATGGCAACATAAATACAGACAACACCTTTGCCTTTTTGGTTGATGATCGTATCAATGGTAATGGTCGTCTTCCCCGTTTGACGATCACCAATGATGAGCTGGCGCTGACCGCGGCCGATCGGGATCATACTGTCGATCGCTTTAATCCCTGTCTGCAATGGCGTGTCCACCGGCTGGCGGTCGATAACGCCTGGCGCAGCACGTTCGATCGCCATAGGAACGGTCCCAGCGATTGCACCCTTGCCGTCGATCGGTCGTCCGAGCGGATCAATGACGCGGCCGATCATGCGGTCGGAAACAGGAATGGAAAGAATTTTCCCCGTCCGCTTCACCGTGTCGCCCTGCTTCAAATGTGTGTAATTACCCAACACCATCGCACCAACAATGTCGCGTTCCAAGTTCAACGCAACGCCCATTGTCTCCACACCCTCAACGTCTTTGGGGAATGAAAGCATTTCGGATGATTGCGCGCTTGAGAGTCCGCTGATACGCACGATCCCATCCGCCACCTCAACAATGGTTCCAACTTCTTCGACAACCGGGGCAAGTGAGGCTTGTTCCAACTGCTTCTTCAACATTTCGACGACGTAGGATTTTGTAGTGTTTGACATAGTTTGGGGGAGGAATAGGATAACGATGCAGGGAGGAAAACGAGAGGAGAAAAAATGTCACAACGTGCAGGTCGCCACAACACACCCGAGCCGCCGACATCGAACAATATGACATGCGTGAGGCCTGTCGAATACCAAAAGGTTGTGGAAGCCGAATACCAATCACCGCCAACCTTGCCACCACAACCACCAGAGGTCACAGAAAAACCGCGTGCTTCAACTGCAACGATCAGTCGTTCTGGGATAACCTGGTCGTTTTTCAAGAAAGAAGTACTGAAGGGCGCGAGCGAAGAAAAGCTTCGAGCCAAGTACATTCTTACCGGTCTCCCCGAGGATTTCTTTGCCAGAGTCGAGGCTTTAAAAGATGCCTACGATTCAAAGGAGTGGCAAAATTTTGAGGCACAACTCTTCGAAGAGTGGCTCAGCTGATTGGATCGCAACGCGCGGTCCTCTTTTTTTATTTACAAGAGCGCGGTTCGGAGTGATTGCAATTTGGCGGCCAGTGTCGCATCAACGACCTGGTCACCGACTTGCACGCGGACACCGGAACCGACAGCGGGATCCACGTGCGTTTGCACACGGCTGATCTCGCTGTCGATACCCATGCTCTTGAGAAGCGTTGCTTGTTCTATTGTCGTCAATTCCCGAGCAGTCGTCACAGAAACAGCTGGACCTGTTTGCCCTGTGCTCTGACGTTCCACTTCGACCGCAATCGCTGGCAGCAAGCGTGTTTGTTGGTTACGACGAAGAATACCGATAAGCGTTTCTGCTGCGGCTCGCGCCTGTTCACGCGAAGCATTCTCGGTCGCGGCGATATATGCCGCGGCGTATTGTTGCACACTGGTCTTCATAGGTGATTTTTCTTTTGCAGCACTGCAGCAGCTTCGGTAAACAAAGCCGCCTCGTCCTTCTCCGTGAAGACGCGCGGACTGATCTTGTGAATCGCCACAACGACCAATTCGGCCAACTCTCCTTTTGCCGAAGCCAACATCTGTTCTTTTTCCATGGCCAGCCGCTCTTTGCCAAGCTGGACCACATCCTCCACATCATTCTTTGCTTTGGTCAGCAATTCGGCACGCATCTCTTCGGCTTGGGCACGCGTTTCTTGCATCAGCTTGCCGGATTCGGCCCGCGCGGCAGCAAGAACCGCGGCTTTTTCTTGTTCTCCTGATGTCCGCGCTGATTTAGCCGCAGCAGCATCCTGCAGCCCTTGTTCCAATTTGGCAGTACGCTTTGCCAAGGTGTCAACAATAGGACCGAATGCGTACTTTTTGAGCACGAACAAGACGATCAAAAAGTTGATGACTTGTCCAAGAAGATATTTCCAATCAATGCCGAGGGCGTGAAGGAGTTCCATAAAATGTCTTGTGCGCGGAAAATCCGTTGCGCATGGCAATGGGCGACCAGAAGAGTCGTCCGTTGCGGATTCGCTACGAAATTAGACGAACTTGAGGATCAATGCCATCACGAATGCGTAAATGGCGATAGCTTCGGCGAAAGCTACGGTCAGAATCATTGGAACGAAAATCGCGCCAGCAGCTTCTGGGTTGCGACCGATGGATTCCATCGCCTTAGAAGCGATTTTTGCGATCGCGAGCGCTGGGAAAACACCACCCAACGTAATGGTTGCTCCTGCCGCCATCGTCTTGAAGGCGGGAAGCATATCGACGGCTGCGCCTGCTACTGCTTCGGTTGCCATAGAGATACCTGTCACAGACACAGTGGAGTGCACGCATTTTGGGGCACTGTGGAGCTGTTTGTTTGCGTTTAAATTGCACTCGCCGCAGCGGGCTTTTTTGAAAAACCCGATTCGGCCAACGCACCCTAGATTTTGACTTCTTCTGGGACGGCCATTGGATGCTCGATGTGGTGTGTATCCTGATGATTTTTTTCATGTCCTTCCGCACCATGCGTCTCGGTCGCAATCTTGAAAAAGACCAAAGAAAGCATGGCAAAAACCATGGCCTGTACCACACCGACAAAGATTTCCAAGAACAAGAACGGAATCGGCGCTAAGACTGGCGCAAGAAATGCCATGACTGCCAAAAGAATTTCTCCAGCAAAGACGTTTCCAAACAGACGGAAGGAAAACGAGATAATTTTTGCAAACTCAGAAATGAATTCCAGCAATCCAACGAAGGTCCCGATGATATAGGGCGACTTCCACGGCGGAACAAAGAATTTGCCCCAGTAGGCAAACGTCCCCACTGTCCGCATGCCGTAGACTTGGGCAGCAACGACAGAAATGACCGCGAGGGCAATCGTAAAGTTCAAATCAGCGGACGCAGCACGGAAAAAAGGAATCAGCACCGTCTTCCCCTCTTCCACTTCATTGATACCAATTGATCCGAATCCTGGAAGCAATCCCATCCAGTTTGAGACGAGGACAAAAAAGAAAATAGCACCAACCATGGGCAGGAAACGGATGGACTGTTTACGGTCTCCGGTGACGCCGTCCGCAAACGACAACATAACCTCGATCACACTCTCCGCAACATTCTGCAGACCCCGCGGAATTTCATGGGTCCGTTTCGCCAGCGCCCGCGCCAGCAAAACCAGCACAAGCACAACAATCCAGCTCACAAAGAGCGAATTGGTAATGGCGAATCCTCCAATATGGAAGATGGGTTCTGCGGCGAGCGAAATATTCATTGGGTATCTTTTTCTATGTCAGATAACATTCTTTTTGCAATGCGCATCAGCCAAAATGTGCTCGTGACCAGTGAAACAAGGATTCCTGCCAACAGAAAGAGTGGCGAGGTGCCGAAGTGGCGATCCAAAAGCCGTCCACCAAGGGCAAGCAAGACGATCGGGACCGCAATGCTATAGCCTAGTTCCCAACCGATCAGGAGTGCCTGTTGTAGTGGCGTCTTTTGCTGCTTCTCTGGCGGGATTTTTGCGTTTTCCACAGGCGAGCAAAGAAAAAAAAGAACGCCTATAGTATAGGCGTTTCGATGGGCTGGGTCAAGGGAATTTTGAAATCAAAGCGATCTTGATGAAAGAAAAAGTCTCGCTGCATTCTGCGTCGTCTGTTCTGCAACAGCCTCTACAGTCACTCCTCGCAATTGAGCCACACGTTCGGCAACATAGCGGACGTGGGCAGGATGGTTGCGTTCGCCGCGTTTTGGGATGGGGGTCAAATACGGCGCGTCGGTCTCGATTAATAGACGATCCAATGGGACGTTCCGAACCGCCTCGAGGAGCGCTTCATGAGCCTCCGGTGCCGCTTTTCGCGGTGGAAACGTAATAATCCCGTTGAAGCCAATGAAAAAACCAAGCGCGATATATTGCTCCGCTTCTTTCCACGTCCCGGTAAATGAATGCACGACACCGCGACGTTTGACCCCGCCTGCGGCAATCGTCTCACGAAGAATGGCCAGCACTTCGTCATGCGCATCACGGCAATGGATGATGAGTGGGAGGTTATGTTTGTCTGCAAATGCAATTTGGAGTTGAAATTGTTCCTTCTGTGTTTCCAAAACTTCGGTGCGATCCAACGATTCTGGAAGACGATACAAGTCGATACCACACTCCCCCACTGCAATAACATGTGAATCAGCCGCCAGCGCGTCATAATAGTCAGGATCAAACCGCTCCGAGCGCGTCTGTACCGACAACTCATCTTCATCGAAATGCATCACGTGCAAATGATTGGGGTGCAAACCAATTGCAGCAAGAATACCTTCAGGAAAACGCTTCGCGACAGTAATCGCGTTCGCAGAGGTGGTCGATTGCGTTCCCACGAGAATCATCCACGTTCCTGCATCCAACGTTTCTTGAATCACAATATCCGCGTCATCTTTATACGCGGAAAAGTGGGCGTGGCAGTGGGTGTCGAAGAAAGTGACAGGTGCCATACAGCACTTGTCATCCCCGACCAGGATCGGGGATCCACGGGTCGAATCGTCGACATCGTGGATCCCTGCCTTCGCTGGGATGACAATCGTTTTCTATAATCCGCCTCTCAATAATTTCGGCAACAACGGCAACAAAATCCCAGACGTCTTCAAAAGCCAGGCGGCGACATTGGAGGTTGCGATGTATCCAGCAAAAGAGCCGATAGGAAATTTTTGAGCAACGTGCAACGTCAATCCAAGAACGAGCGTTCCTTCAAGCAAGCCAAGAATCGCGCCAATCAAATGATCAATCGTGCTCAGGAACGGAATAATCGTCAAAAACTTGAAGACGCGTTCGACTGCGTAAAACAGCAAACCAACCAAACGGTTGATCAGGACGAACAGGACGAGAAAGCAAATCACCCGAAGCAAGTTGTGGTTCCAGCCAAATGTGGTTGCGAACCAGGCAGAGACCGGCTCATACAACAACCCAGCACCAAATGCGCCGACAATACTCCCCGCAAGCGCGCCAAGCGTATGCACGAAGCCGAACCAGAGTCCGAACAGGACGAATCCGCCGAGGAGAACGAGAAGGGCAAAATCCAGCATCATAGAAAACAGGTGCCCTACCCACGTGGCACAAAACGCGCAAGAGTTATAATTGCATTAAGCACAAAGACAGCGATACCCCAAGGGACCCACTTTCGTTGACTCTTCTGAAATTCCTCAACAGAAATCCAACGGTTTTTTCTCCATGCCCATTCGTTTCCCAATAGTCCAAGCACAATCGACATGATGAACCCCACAAAAGGAAGAAAGGCAAGGAATCCTATCCATACCCCGTGCCACGCGCTCCAAATAAACGGAATGCCGAACGCTCCCCAATTCCAGGCTTTTATTTCCGGCGGAATAACGGAGTCTTTCCCCTTCCCGGAACGCGTGTCATAGATCGTTCCTTCCACCCATTCCTTTTTTCTCAAAAATATTATCCCAAGCGGGATCCCAACAACCAAAGCAGCAACACTCAGAATGCCAATAAGGCCCAATAGAACGTTTGTAATGGAAAGGACAGCTGATTCACCTTGGCCGCCAAGCGCGCTTCTGCTCGCGACAGAAATAACTGCAAACAAAAGTACGGTCGTAACGATGCTAACGAGTGGTGCGATCAAAAAAATCAAACCAATTTTTTTATTGCGAGACATCTTCTGTCCGGGCGTCGTGAGCAGCGTTGTTGTAGGAGTATCCATACTCGTCTCCGAAGACAAAAATTAGACCTCCACTTTTCTTGGAAAAAGTATATCACCCTTCCGCACTGGCGTCCCCGCAGCGAGGAGTCCCCAGGCGCACGCTTCAGGAAATTTGATGTTTGTGTTCGGCTACCTGTTTTCGTCGCGTTTCAACTATCCAGCGCAAGATTTCTTGCTGTTCTCCCAAGGAAATTTCCTTTCCGCTTCCGCTACGTAGTCGTTCATAATTTAGATGCAGCGTATCTCTCTCTGTCTCCGAGAGCAAAGAAACATCGAGATCAAAAACACCCAAGGCTTGGTCGGCAAGAATATCCTCGATAGGTCTGTAGTCATGATTTTTGGTCTCCAAGCGAATAAATCCTATAAACCTTGCGAAGTTTCTATTCTCGAGAGCAAAGGGTGCTTGAAAAAAGAGTCCGCGAACGAGCGGTGCCACTTCGGTGGGATTTGTTTTTAAAAAATGTTCCATGAGCATTTTTCTTGTTGCCATACTGAAAGGGTAGGATTCATCTCGATCAGGTGTGACAGCATGCTCCATGCCCACGAGTTCTCCGACGTCCTCCTTCTGCCACCCGAGACCCCACTCGTCATGAATTTCTCGGAGCAACGCCGAAGGTATCTCCTCCTCAGGAGCATAAGACACCTTGCTCATTTTTTCCAATAAAACTTGAACATCATGCCCGTCTTTTCCTTTGCGCATTGCCGCGTCAAATAGGTCTACGATGAGTGCTCGTGCGGCAGCCGTGACAGGATATGAGCCGAAGTAATCTGAAGAGTCCTTGTTAATAAGATGTGTTTCAGAAGATCGCGGATAGAAATGCTCTTTTTTGCCGCTTGCGGCATACTTTTTTTGTTGAATTTCTTTTTGAATATCAAGTTTGAGATTCAGAACCAGGAAACGATCGAAAGAGTGCGACGGTTTCACAAATGCGCCCGAAAGTTTTTTTCCAAGCGTCTTCGGGAGAGCATCGCTTTGAAAATAGGTTTCCGCATCATCAGAGCTGTCAAAGGCGGAAAAATAGGCTTGTTGCAAGAAACCAAATAGTTGTTCCACACGCTCAAGTTCTTTCTGTGTGTCAATTATTTCTTGAAAATTCTTTTCTTTGTCCATATGGCGGACGCGAGCCTTGATATCACGAAACATTTCGACAGCAAGAGAGAGTGTGTTATGGATCGACAACAAAAACGCAGGTTTTTCTCGCAACGATTGCTTCAAGGCGAGTTCCGACAAGGCGTCCATTGTTGCTTCATTCTGTTGAACAATAGCCGTCGTCCACTCCCTGGATTCCTTCGAAGGAGCAGCGTCTTTTGTCTGTCCTGGCTCTGGCCAAGGAAACACCGTTTTGCCAAAGACTAGTGGTGAAGGGAGTCGTATCTCCATGTCTCCTTCACTTCTTTCAACAAAAAGTCGCTCTTTTTCCTCGTTCATCAGCATTCCTGCATTCAATTGTCTGCGGGCCATGTTCACTCGATCGCCAACCGCAAGCGCTTGACGAATATGCAGGGGTTCATGCAATGCATACATGACACGATTTATACGTACGAGAAAGCGCTCCTCTGGTGTTGCAACAAGATCAGCGCGAGATTCCTGACGCGCAGGATTCGGCGTTGTAAGGGCGAGAAATGCATGTCGGATATCCTCTTCTCCGAGAGACTGCTCTCGGATCACTCCTTCGTGATCAAGTCTTGGTTGAAAATAATTGGCCTCAAAGAGAGAAAAAGCTGGTTCTGTGCCGCTCGGAAAAATTCTTGGAAGCAGTGCGCTCAAGGAAAGATCGACGCGAGGTGCAAAATAATAGTCTTGGGGAGCAAAGTTTACACTGTCACGGCGTACAACGTGCGTCGGTCGTTCGTGAAATGCACGAATGACCCCGCGATATTCCTCAATTTCTGCATCTTCAATACCTGCTTCACGGAGAAATTGAAGCATTGTATGCAAGGGAGAGCCTTCACCTTCTCGCAAAAGTTCCTCCTTCTGCGCAGGCGGCAAATCGACTGTTTCTACAGCAATATTTTTTGCGCGAAATTCTTCCGCCTCCGTTATCAACCGTCGGTGTTCTCCTTCCATACAAAAAATTAGACCTCCACTTTTCTTGGAAAAAGTATATCACCCTTCCGCACTGGCGTCCCCGTCGTGAGGAGACCCCAGGCGCACGCTTCAGGAAATCGGATGGTCGTCGCGTCTATGGAAAGTTGGGCCAACATCTGCTCTGCGGTTTTTGGTAGCAATGGAAGCAAGGCGAGCGCGACGTGGCGGAGTGCTTCAGTGAGCTGTCCGAGAAACGGAGCAACGTCTTTCCCCTCTTTTGCAGCCTTCCAGGGCGCTTGTTCATCAATCGCTTTATTGCAGGCAGTCACGAGCTGGTCGACGACGTGCATTGCGTCGTCGAAACGATATGCGGCCAGCGCGTCGTCGTACGTTTTCCAGAATGTTGGCGTTTCAAAAATGTCTGCAGCTATAGCAGGAGCCTTTCCATCGCAATATTTTTCCACCATCGTTCCGGTCCGCGCCGCAAGATTTCCAATCCCGTTTGCGAGTCGTGCGGTGTAGCTTTCCACAAAAGAACGTTGAGAAAAGTCTCCGTCGTTCTGAGATGGGATGGAACCAAGCAGATATGCGCGAACCG
>CALRHY010000026.1 GCA_943359495.1 Candidatus Uhrbacteria bacterium RIFOXYB12_FULL_58_10 | reverse complement strand
ATGCCAGGCGGCGGCATGGGTGGAATGGGAGGCATGGGCGGGATGGACTACTAAGAAAGCGAAACGCAAAACGTGTAACGCGAAACGTAAAAAGAGGAACATGCCCCTGCACCGGATGGTGCGGGGGTTTTGTTATCGATTATTAAAACTTACTGTCATCCTGAGGGAAGTCGGAGCGAACCCAACGGGTACCCTTCGGGTCGAGGACCTTCCACTTACAACCGCTACCGAGAGTATTGAAGAAGTCTTTCCAAACCAACACAGGCATCGGTAAATGGAAGATCCTTCCTTCCCTCAGGATGACAATTTTCTGAGACGACGTGGTCGATTTTGCCCGTCTCTATTGACAAAACCACCAAAACCTGCTATATTTCGCTTTCGTATTGTCTTTGAAAACGTAGTCTTTTTCCACCCTCTGGGCTTGAAACGTTGAGTATTTCTCGACTCTTTAAGCCCTACTCTCTCTGTTTGCACGCAATCGCGCGTGTCGCATGAGGGGGTGAGGAGGACGTGTCATGAAGAAGAGTTTGTTTTTCGGTGCGTGTCTCGTGGTTCTGGGTTTCGGTTGCGGATCGTCCTCTCAAGACGATATCGAGCTACCGCCCGATCCGCGTGTCTTTACGCCCGAAATCATGAGCGGGCCGTTTACGGTCATCCGTGCCCCGCGCCAGGTCGGCACGTTCGACATGGGTCACGCGATCGTGCAGCGTCAGTTCGATGGGGCACACTTCCCCGTGTGGGTGATACCATATCGCCCGTTGACTGTGTTGGACACGGTCTACCTCGTCGAGGTGACGAGCGTCTCTGCTGTCCCAGATAGGGTGGTTTCGGACACCCACATGTTCGTCGTTCGCTAGTCTCCTCGCATCTCGCGGGGCGGCGTGAGGAGTTGAGATCCAGCAGTTCTTGCAACCTCCTCTCCTTCACCAACGTGCCGACCATGGTCGGCGTGTGCGTGAAGGGAAAACAAAAACTCCACCGACGTTTGTCGGAGGAGTTTTTTAGTGAATTGTTTACGTTGGCGTGAATTCCATGTTGAGTTGTTTTGCGACGCGGGCCATGAAGGCTTCCATACGCTCGCAGCGAGCACGCAGAGCACTGAATTCTGTGGTGAGCGTTTCGTGTAAACGCACAAACCCATCGATATGGGTGAGGAGTTCGTCTTTCGTTGACGCAATATCCTGTTTCACAACTGCCATATCTTGCTTCACGACCGCAATATCCTGTTCTATATTTTCAAAGCGGTGATCCATCTGACCAAAGCGCTTGTCAACGCTGTGTGCGAATTCGTTGATGGCGACCAGGATGTCGGTGGTGGTTGGTTCTGGCATATGGAATTTTATGTGTTATCGCTACTCGCGTCCAAACAATCGTTTCCAGAAGGATTTTTTCTTTGGAGCAACTGGTGCTTGTTCTTGTGTTGTTGCGTGTGAAATTGCTTTTTCCGATGGGAGCTCCTTTTTTCCAATCATGGAGCCCCATTTTTTCACCGTCTCATCTTCACTCGCTGCAATCATTTGTTCTTGTTTTTGTGGCCGATAGCGTGTTGTGAAGCCGCCATCGATCATCATCTTTGCAGTCGTTTCTGTGGTTTCTTTCAACCAAGTTGCAGCATCGGCGACTTTTTTCCGCACGACTTCCATGCGCGTTCCTTGTTCGGAGGTGCCACCATTAGCCCGGACTGCAGCCGCAGCGTACTGCTCAAGTGATGCCAAATACGGCTGTTGTTCAATCATTTTGTCCCACGCATCGCGGAACATGGCTGAGTAGATGTCATTCTGCCCAAGTCGCTCCATCACTTTTTTGTTTGCCTCTGTTGCTGTAGCGACTGACCGCTCGAGAAATTGCTCAGTCTGGTCAATATAGGTATCGACCAGAGCGTGCCGTTGCGCTTCGGTAAGCTCTGGTTCTGCTGGACGCTGGATCTCGCGTGGGCCAGAACCATCCTCTTGCTTCAGACGATCCTTGGCTTCGTTTTCGTGTTTTGTGAGGTTGCGTGCAAGGTTTGCATCGAAACCGCGTTCAGGTGTTATCATAGAAGTTTTTCCTATATTATCATCGCATTTTGGAACGGGAAAGGTGGGGGAGATTGTGTGTACAAGTTGGGCTTTTGTTCTCGTGGATCAGGGGGTAGGATCAGGACGGAAAAGAAAATCTTCGAACGCTCCTTTTTGGCGAATCCCAACCCACTTTTTTGTCATTGCGAAGGAAGGCGTCTGGCCTGACTGCGGCAATCCAGTCGATGTTGGCGTCTCGGTCGTCGACTGGATTGCCACGTCGTCCCCGACGGACTCCTCCCGTTCGAGGGTCTGACCCTTCGGCCATGAGCTCAGGGCCGAATGGGGACCCCTCTCTTCGAGAGCCTGAGGGCTCCTCAGAGCCTCGAATGGCAGGGTCTCGAAGACGCAATGACGGTACTCATGTATGTTCAACACAACAGAAAACAAATTTTTGCTTGCGGCATGTGTTCTGTCGCTCGTGCCAACACTCACTGCGTTGGTGTGGGCTCCACAACAACTCATGCTTGTTCGACTCAATCAGTCGCCGTTGAGCTATAGTATTCCACCTCTGTTCTTCGCGTTCGTCCCATCGATCGTTTCGTTGTGCATTTTTGCTAAGTTGTTTGGAAAGCGACAGTTATTACTTGTTGCAAGTGTTCTTTTGTTTCTTGCATATCTCGCGGTCGCGTATTTTGTTACGTACACGTATTGGTCACCGCAATATTTTTTTGATTGAGTACTTTTTTCTTTTCTTTCCTGTCCTACTCAGTCACAGTCATTCGTGGCGATGGAACCGGTCTGGAATTGACGGTGGCGACGTTGCGCGTCCTTTGGAGCGATTGGCGCGAGTTGCAAAAGGCTTGATTTTTTGATAGAATAGGTTTATCAAAGTTTGTCATTGCGAGGAGCGCCCGGCGACGTGGCAATCCAGTCGGTCGCAAAGTCGAATCGCCGACTGGATTGCCGCAGTCAGGCTCGACGCCTTCCTTCGCAATGACAGTGTTGTGTGTGTATCAACAAAGCGTAAACGCTATGGACGAGAGTGACGCTCACAAAAATCGCATTTTTGCCGCACTTGGATACCTCTGGATTCTTTGTTTGATTCCATTGTATCTGCGAAAGCAATCGCCGTTTGCTCAACAGCACGGCAAGCAGGGGTTTGTGCTTTTTGTCGCATCGCTCGCGTTTTGGGTACTTGGTTGGCTGCCGGTTATCGGATGGATTTCTTGGCTGCTGGTCCCGATCATAATCGGCCCTGCATCGGTCGTCGGTTTTGTTCAAGCCGTCCGAGGAAAAGAGTGGAACCTGCCACTGCTTGGATCGTTTGCAAAAAAGCTCCAATTTTCGTAATTCTTGTTTATGAAAGACCTCCTCGTGCGACTCGACGCCCTCGCGGGCAAAGTGACCGCCACGTGGAGGTTGCTTTGACCTAGATACAAAAGAATCTCGCATTGCTGCGCTCGGTGAGGAAATGAGCACGCCTGATTTTTGGAAAGATACCGATCGTGCTCGCCGCGTCTCGGGTGAACATGCTGCCTTGAGTAAAGAAGTGGCTGATTGGAAAAGTCTCTTTGCTGATATCGAAGCCACGAAGAGCATGGTCCAAGAAGCAGTTGAGGCAAAAGAAGTAGCAATGGAGGCGGATTTAGAAAAAGAGGTTGCTGAAGCAGAAGCACGTTTTGCCAGCCAAGAATTTCAAGTGCTTTTTTCTGGCAAGCACGACACCAGCGACTGCATCATTGCGTTTCATGCTGGGACGGGTGGGACAGAGGCGATGGATTGGGCCGAAATGTTGTTCCGCATGGTCCTGCGTTTTTGTGAACAAAAAGGATTTCGCGCGCGGGTCGTCGACATGAGTCAGGGTGCAGAGGCGGGGATCAAATCTGCAACGCTTTCTGTTGAGGGTCGGTTTGCCTACGGCTGGCTTCGGTCAGAAGCGGGCGTTCATCGTCTCGTCCGCATCTCGCCATTTGATGCAGAAAAAATGCGCCACACCTCGTTTGCGCTCGTCGAAGTGTTGCCTGATCTTGGCGATCTTGCCGACATCGTGATTGATCCAAAAGAGTTGCGCATCGACACCTTTCTTTCTTCCGGCCACGGCGGCCAAAGCGTACAGACGACCTATTCTGCAGTGCGCATTACCCATATTCCATCTGGAATAGTTGTGAGTTGCCAAAATGAACGCAGTCAAACGCAGAACAAGGAGACGGCGATGCGTATTTTGAAAGCGAAGCTCCATGTGATCCAGGAGGCGAAACGTCAGGAAGAAAATCAAAAACTGCGCGGCACCTATACGTCTGCTGAATGGGGGAATCAAATTCGCTCGTATGTGCTGCAACCATATAGAATGGTGAAAGACCATCGGACGGGTCACGAAACATCAGATACAGACGCTGTGTTGGATGGAGATCTTACTGGTTTTGTGGAAGCGTTCTTGCGTTGGGAACAGGCAGGGCGGCCGGCGCGGCAGAGGGGGAAGGAAGAAGAAGAGTAGTAGATGGCGTACTGCACGACAATCTTCCAGCGTTCCTTTTAGGAAAATCCCGAAAGCTCTGTCATTGCGAGGAGCGTCTGGCGACGCGGCAATCCAGTCGCGATGTTGGAACGTCGGCCGCGACTGGATTGCCGCGTCGTCCCCGACGGACTCCTCGCAATGACAATGTATAATGAAAGCATATGAATATTCTTGTAACAGGCGGGGCGGGGTTTATTGGGTCGCATGTGGTGGATGTGTTGGTGAAGCAGAAGCATCGCGTCACAGTGTTGGATGACATTTCATCTGGGAACAAAGCGTTTTTGAATTCAAGCGCACGATTCGTCCGTGGAAAGATCGAGGCTCCAAGTACGGTTGCACTGGTGAAGCAACTCAAACCAGATGCCATTTATCATTTTGCTGCGCAAAAAGATGCGCGACTTTCCGTGACGGATCCAGTACTCGACGCGCGGATTAATGTCCTTGGATTGTTGCAGCTCATCAAAGGAACGATGGGAAGAAAATTGAAGCGGTTCGTACTTGCGTCGACCGGCGGTGCCATTTATGGTGGGGCGACGACGATTCCGACGCCGGAGACGTATCCAGCGCACCCTTTGTCGCCATACGGCGTCTCGAAATTGGCCAGCGAACACTATCTCAATGCATACCGCGAAGTCGGCGGGCTGCCGTTTGTAGCGTTACGTTTCGCCAATGTGTATGGGCCGCGGCAGAACCCGAAAAGTGAAGCGGGAGTGATTGCAATTTTTGCCCGCGCATTGCTTTGCGGTGAACGCCCAACCATTTTCGGTGACGGCAGACAGACACGCGACTATGTCTATATTGATGATGTGGTGAGTGCTTGTGTTGCTGCACTGACGACTAAGCATCTCGGGATTTACAATATTGGTACCGGTGTCGAAACATCGTTGCAAGATGTCTACAACAAACTCCAGGAATTGATCGGAACATCGCTTTCGCCGAAACGCGGCCCTGCACAACGCGGCGAAGAACGACGGAGTGCAATTGCTATCGAAAAAGCGGCGGAGTTTCTCAACTGGGAACCGGAAATTATTTTGGAAGAAGGGTTAAAAAAGACGATTGCTTGGCAATGTGCGAGTCTCGAAACGCGAAATGCATAACGCAAAACGTCGACAGGATTCGTGTTACGCGTTTCGTGTTTTGAAACAGGCGCGTTTTGCTCAATCCCTATGGCACCTCTTTCTAAACGCCAACAGGCAAACGCAGTCGCCGTCCTTCGAGCCGGCGGCGTTGTGGTGTATCCGACCGAAACAGCGTACGGCATTGGTTGTGATGCACGCGACGGTGTTGCGGTTCGCGAGCTCTACCGCATCAAAGGACGCGAAAAAAAGAAACCGCTTGCGGTCATTGCTGCGGATCTCGCCATGGTGAAACGGTTTTTCCAACTTGATAGCGCAGCGCTCCTTCTGGCGAAGCAAGACTGGCCAGGGCCGCTGACTATGGTCCTTGCGACGCGGGACGTACGTATGCAAAAAGCGTTGGGAAGAAAACAGATTGGCGTGCGCGTTTCGTCGCATCCTGTTGCCGCCGCACTTTCCAAAGCACTGGGCGCACCGATTGTTTCGACGTCAGCAAATGCGAGTGGTGGAAAAAATTGTTACAGCGTCTCTGCGGTGCAGCGATCGTTGGGCAGTGCTGTCTCCGGTGTCGCTGTTCTTGATGGCGGTGCTTTGCCACCTCGCAAACCTTCCACGCTCGTCGTCTTTCGTCGCGGGGTTCCTGTGGTATTGCGGCAGGGGAGTGTGAGAATTGGTACATAGCTCGCTTGCTGTCATTGCGAGGGAAGGTGTCGTGCCTGACCGTGGCAATCCAGTCGGCGATTCGTACGTCGCGACCGACTGGATTGCCACGTCGCCAGGCGCTCCTCGCAATGACAGAAGTTGTATACGTTTTATGGATCACTCTTCCGGTGGCGCACAACATCTTTGGAAATATCTTGTCGCGTCGCCTTCTCGCCAGGTGCGCGAACTTTTTTTATCGACGACTATTTTAGACTTTGCTGTTTCGTCGATCAGTATTTTTGAGCCGATCTATCTCTGGCAGAAAGGGTTTTCAATTCCGCACATCTTGCTTTTTTATCTAGCGATCTACGGAGTATATTTTCTTTTACAGCCACTTGGGGGCAAGGTGACGCGCTCGCGCGGCTATGAGCATGGCATCATTTTTTCGACGCCGTTTCTTATCCTCTATTATTTTTCGCTGTTTGCGATTTCGTATTCTCCCGTCTTTCTCGGAGTCGCGGTGATCTCTTTGGCTATTCATAAAACGTTGTATTGGCCAGGGTTTCATGCGGACTTTGCGCGATTTGGTGCAGCTGATCATCAAGGGCGCGAGTTGGGGGCACTGGTTTTTTTCCTCTCCCTCTCTTCCATCAGCGGACCAATCTTCGGCGGACTGCTGATTAAACTGTTTGGCTTCCCTGTCCTTTTCGTTGTTGTTGCTGGTTGCATTCTTGCCTCAAATATTCCGTTGCTCCTGACACCGGAACGCTTTGTGCCGCGCGACCTTTCGTATGTTGATGCCTACAAACGCCTGCTCAAACCGGAGAATCGCAGATTAGTGTTGGCACACATGGGTTATGGTGAAGAGTTCGTTGCTTTGGTGTTGTGGCCGATTGCGATGTATGGCGTGGTTGGGCATTTTGCAACGCTCGGGTTGATCGTCACGATTGGCGCTCTTTTTACGGCAATCGTCGGGTTCTTTATTGGTCGGCTGACGGATACTGGGAAACGCCGGACGCTACTTCGCCTCGGCGCACTTCTTACGGCAATCACCTGGCCTGCCCGTGCCGCTATCAGTGCACCTGCGTCTGTTCTGACAACAGAGACGCTGTATCGTTCGGCCCGCATGGCCCAAGGGATGCCGATGTTGGCCATGACCTATGATCGCGCGCGGCAGTATTCGGTAACCAAGACAGCGATCCTCCTGGAAATGGCCGTCGTTATGGGAAAATGTTCCGCAGCATTTTTTGCATTCCTAGCGTTCTCCTTTTTTCCAGAGCACGCTTGGACGATGGTGTATTTTCTCGCAACGGGGTATACGTTGTTGTACCTGGTGTTTTGAGTATGGATCTTACAAACCGCAACGAATTGAAAACGCTGCTTGATCGGCATGGCCTTGTCTTAGCAAAAACCTATGGCCAGCATTTTTTGGTGCAACGGACAGTTCTGGAAAAAATCATTGGGGCCGCGTTTCCGTCCGGCGCGTCTTCATTGCCAGTGATCGAAGTCGGTCCGGGGATTGGGACGCTGACGCGGGAACTCGCAGCCCATGCACCCGAAGTCATTGCCATTGAGCGCGATCTTCGCATGCGTGCGGTGTTGGCAGAGACACTTGCGGATGTTTCACCCGTCCATGTTGTCGAAGCAGACGCACTGCGGGTTTCTTTTACGGACGCTGTTTTTGGCAAACCATATCGTGTTGTTTCGAATCTCCCGTATGAAATCAGCACGCCTTTTTTGTGGAAAATCCTTGAAGAGGAATCGCTCCGTCCTGTGAGTGTGACTTTGCTGCTCCAAGCAGAGGTGGTTACCCGCGTGTTGGAACGATCGCCACACATGAATCTGCTGTCGCTGCTTGTGGCGTTTTCTGGAACAGCACGACGTGTACATTCCGTATCACGTAGCGCTTTTTTCCCCCCGCCCCGGGTTGATAGCGCAGTGCTCCATATCGAAAACATCTCCCCAGCCGTGACGCCAGTCCAACGTCGGGCGCTTGGTTTGGCTCGCCGTGCATTCGCCGCACCGCGGAAAAAAATGTCTTCCACACTCGGCGAAGAAGCGGGGAAATTCGGCGAACAGCGGCCGTCTACATTAACGCCTGAGCAGTGGCTTCTGCTTGCAGAGGAAAGTCGATCCTGATGCAATTGTTTGACGCTCGGGCAAACGCTCCTTTATAGTAGTCGCATCTTTTTTACCTTGCTTTATGGACACACTATTTGAAAAAATTTTGAAGTCGGCACTGCATTTTGAAAATTTTCCGATGCGTATGGCGGAATGGCTACACTTGCTGCCGCGCCGACAATACGCGCTTCGTATCCGCCGCGGGCCAACATTTTGGATCCGACCGTATGCGTCGGATGCCGCGTTTGTCCAAAGTATCACCCGCGAAAAAGAATATTTCCCATATTTCAATGTTCTCCCCAGCGATACGGTGGTTGATGTTGGGGCAAACATTGGTTCTTTTGCGGTCTGGGTGGCGCATCAAGAACCATCTGCACGGGTCATTGCGTATGAACCCTTGTCGGAGAATTTTGCGTTGTTGGAAAAAAATATTGGAGCAAAT
>CALRHY010000025.1 GCA_943359495.1 Candidatus Uhrbacteria bacterium RIFOXYB12_FULL_58_10 | reverse complement strand
CGGGAGTTGGAACTCTTTGATGTGGTCGGCGACTGCGGCGATCCATGTTGCGACGTGTTCCATCTCTGCTGTGCCTAATCCACGAGACGTCATCGCTGGCGTGCCGAGACGGAGGCCGCTTGGCAAGAGTGCAGAACCTTGATCTCCCGGAACCGCGTTCATGTTTGCCGAAAGGCCAACGCATTCGAGTGCGAGCTGGAAGAATTTTCCACGGCCAACACCGGTCGAAGAAAGATCAATCAACAAGAGGTGGTTATCCGTCCCGCCAGAGACGAGGCTGAATCCTTTTTGTGTCAACGCGTTGCCAAGCGCTTTAGCGTTTTGGACGATGCGTGCCGCGTAGTCTTTGAATGCCGGTTCCGCCGCCTCTTTCAGTGCAACGCCAATCCCGGCAATGCTGTGCATGTGCGGGCCGCCTTGTGTACCTGGAATAATCGCTTTGTCTATTTTCTTTGCGAGGTCAGGATCTTTTTGCAATCCTTTCTCTGTCACCATGATGAGTGCGCCACGGGGACCGCGGAGGGTTTTGTGTGTGGTGGTGGTGATGAGATGGACGTATGGTGCAGGATTTTCGTGCTGCCCACCAACGATGAGTCCGGCGATGTGTGAGACGTCAGCGACAAGATACGCACCCACTTCATCAGCGATTTCAGCAAACGCAGCAAAAGGAATAGCGCGAGGGACCGCCGTGCCGCCGCACCAGATCAGTTTTGGTTTGTGTTCGCGTGCGAGTGCGCGCACTTCTTCGATGTTTGCAGAACCGTCTGGCAAGACATGGTACGGAAAACTTTTCCACAGTTTGGATGTCGCACTGTATTTCCAGCCATGCGTGAGATGGCCGCCATCCAAAAGATGCAATCCCATGATCGGATCACCGGGTTCGCAGGTTGCGACGTAGACCGCAAGGTTCGCCGTGCTGCCAGAATATGGTTGGACGTTTGCGAACGGTACGCCAAACAATGTTTTGACGCGGTTTTGCACCAACGTTTCGAGCTTGTCGACCACGGCATTTCCCGAATAGTAGCGAGCGCCTGGATATCCTTCGGCGTATTTGTCGTTGAGTGTCGTCGAAAGTGCGTCGAGAACAGCGCGGGAACTGTGGTTTTCAGACGGGATGAGCATGAGCCCATCGCGTTGGCGTTCGGTCTCTTCGGTGATCAATCCGGCGATTTCAGGGTCGGTGTGCTGCAAAGAAGGCATAGGAAAAAGGAAGAATGACTGAATATACTGGCCTTCCTTGTTGTCTTACACCATAGATTTGGGTTGAAGAATTGCTCATACGATACGGAAAATCTTGACATTTGGCAATATTTTTGGTTTCCTGGGGAGTCCGACACGGCGTTGGACACCTCTTGAAAGGAGAATGACATGCAAGCTCCAAGGGCGGTTACTATCGCACAGCTTGTCGCAGACTATCGGCGGACGCACAGCATCCCCGATGAAGAATCGATCGAGGTCGAGCAGGATCTCGACCCGTTCGATCACCAGTGGCATCTCACGCTCACATACGGAACCGACGCACCACCGACTTGCTGCATTCGGCGCAGGGACGGAAAGTTCTACGACGTCCGGATGATCGAGCAGGTCGCCGGGGCCAAGCGCTACGTCGCGCCCAAGATCTGGGAGGAGCCCGGGTTCGGGTACGACTTCGAGCGGTTCGGCTTGTCCAATGCCGGCCGTGCGACTGGTGCGATCATCTACGACGCGCAGGGAAACATCGCCGTGCGGGCGAGTCGGAGCGCGGCGCTCTCGAGGGGCTGGGAGTTCGATCTCTCCGACGACGGTCGTCTGAGCGTCGGGCAGTGGAGTGGCTTTCCGCGCGTCGTCTACGACAGCAACGCGCCGCGCATCGTCGGAGCCGTGATGATCTGCACGCCGGATCGTCCGAAAGACGTCCAGTACATGGAGCTCGGCAAGCTCCCGTACGAGCGCGTTTTCAACCTGTTCTCGTCGCAGTAGACGTCGTCACATCGCGGCCGCAGGTCATCCATTCGTGGATGCCTCGCGGCCGCTCTTTTTTTTATCCCACAAAGCACGTATAGTGCTCGTGACTTTTGATTTTTCTGCATGAAACTTCCACAACACATCCATTGCATCGGCATCGGCGGCATCGGCGTTTCGGGGATTGCGAAATTGTTGAACGCACTTGGTGTTCGCGTGTCTGGCTCCGATGCAACTATTTCACCTATTACTGACGAACTGGTTTCGTTGGGTATAAAGGTTGGTATTGGTCATGACGCAACACACCTTCCCAAAGAAGCGGAGATGGTGATTTTTTCTGAGGCGGTTCCTTCGGAAAACGTCGAGCGCATGGAGGCATCTCAGCGCGGTATTCCCGTCTTGTCCGCTGCGGAATTTTTAGGTGCATACACCGCAGACAAACGAACGATTGCCATTTCTGGAACAAATGGAAAATCCACAACGACAGCAATGCTTGGGAGTATTCTGGTCGCCGCGGGCATGGATCCAACAGTTATTCTTGGGAGCAGTCTTTCAACATTTCCGCTCGGCAATGTTCGTGTGGGAAAAAGTGATATCGTTGTACTCGAAGCCGATGAATATCGCGCCAAGTATTTGAACTACCATCCGGAGATGATCGTACTGACGAATATTGAAGAAGATCATTTGGATTTTTTTGCTGATCTTGCGGATATCGTCGAAACATTCGATCAATATCTTGGCAACCTTCGGCCTGGTGGAACGGTTATTCTCAATGCGGACGACATGGTTTCGGCACACGAACTACATGCAGAGGGAACTGTTTCGACCTACGGGATTGTGCAAGAGGCGGACTATCAAGCAAAACAGGTGGTCGCATCTGCGGGAGCGCAACAATTTGAGTTGCATACAAAAGAAGCACTGCTTGCCGCATGCACGTTGCGTGTTCCTGGGCGATTTAATATTGCAAACGCACTTGCTGCTGCAACGGCCGCACACAAACTCGGCGTATCTCCAACAGTGATCTCTGACGCGCTCGCATCGTTTCCTGGTATTTGGCGACGATTTGAAATAGTAGGGGAGCACAATGGGGCGACGATTGTTTCTGATTACGGGCATCATCCAACGGCAATTCGCGTGACGGTTTCAGCGGCGCGAGAATTTTTTCCGCACCGCCGCATCGTTCTTGTCTTCCAGCCACATCAACACAACCGCACGGCAAAACTCTTTGACGATTTTGTTGCTGCGCTGCACTCGCCAGACATCGCGTTGGTCTCCGACATCTATCACGTCACCGGACGCGAAGAAACAAAAGAGGTGACTGCAAAAGGACTTGCTGAAGCAGCTGGTCGTCCTGAAGCAGTCTTTTATTCGGGCACGCTTGAAGAGACGCAAAAAATGGCAGAAAAAATCATGCTCCCTGGAGATGTTGTCATTGTGATGGGTGCGGGCACGATTGATGAGGTGGCGAGAGGGTTGGTGGTGGCGAGTAGGGGAGTAGGGCGAGTAGGGGAGTAGGCGGTCAACTTTTTTGTCTTTGTGTCTTCGAGACCCTGAGGGGTCCTCAGACCCTCGAACGGGAGGAGCGCCTGGCGACGTGGCAATCTTCGCGATACTGTCCGAAGATTGCCGCGGTCAGGTACGGCACCTTCCCTCGCAAAGACAACATTTGTTCGTGTCAATTTTTTATGGATCTCCAACAACAACTGCAATCAATCGTCGGCAACCGTCTGCTTCTGAATGAGCCGATGGCTAAGCATACGAATTTTCGCATTGGCGGGCCGGCCGATCGGTTTGTTGTTGTTCAGTCTCGAGAAGAAGCAGTGGCAGTCCTCCATGTGCTGGTGCAGTCGCAGACACCATATGCAGTCTTGGGTGGCGGTTCGAATATGCTGGTTGCAGACGCCGGCTATCGCGGCACAGTTGTCCAAATTGCCTTGCGTCGACATGAGATCCGCGGCGAGATGGTTGTCGCTGAGGCCGGCGTTCTTTCTGCATTCCTCGCCCGTGCGACTGTGGATGCTGGTCTTTCCGGATTTGCTTGGGCCATTGGTTTGCCAGGAACTATTGGTGGTGGCGTTCGTGGGAATGCTGGATGTTATGGGGGCGAAATGAAAGACCACCTGGCGTCTGTCGAAGTGTTGCTCATCAAAGATCCTGGCACGGGCGGTGTTGGTGTGGAGCGCGAAGAGTGGACGCCTGCACAGTGTGCGTTTGCCTATCGTGACAGCGCCTTCAAACACACTGAACCGCCACCAATGATCCTTTCTGCGACCATGCGTCTCCCGCAAGGCGATGTTGCGGCAGGGAAAGTACTGATGCAAGAAATCATTGCCAAGAGAAAAGAAAAACAACCGCTCGAAAATTCTTCGGCGGGTTGTATCTTCAAAAATCTTTCACTGCGTGGCGACGAAGATCTGTCTGCATTACAAAAAGATGCGGATATTCCACAGGCGGTCTTGGAGCGCAAACAGATTCCGATCGGTTGGCTTATTGAGCAAGCAGGGCTGAAAGGATTTGCGATTGGGAATGCACAGATTTCTGAGAAGCATGGGAATTTTTGTGTGAACACCGGTGCAGCGACGGCGGATCAAGTCGTCCAGCTCATTGCCGCTGTCAAAACGCGCATTCGGAACACCTACAACTTGCAGATACAGGAAGAAATACAGTATCTTGGATTTGTCTAGTTGGTTATTCAATTTTTTCTGTCATTCCCTTGAAGAAGGGAATCCAGCGATTCGGTATCGTCGACATCGTGGATCCCCGGGTCAAGCCCGAGGATGACAATGGTCTATGGATTTGCACGTTAAAGCGATCGGGATCGAGCACACAGAAGCGATCGATGCCTATGTCGAAGAAAAAATCGGCGGATTGG
Organism: Candidatus Uhrbacteria bacterium RIFOXYB12_FULL_58_10; assembly: GCA_943359495.1. GTDB lineage: Bacteria > Patescibacteriota > Patescibacteriia > 2-12-FULL-57-11 > 2-12-FULL-57-11 > CALRHY01. The sequence goes on along the minus strand of CALRHY010000025.1, from coordinate 4,307 downwards.
AAAAGTTTTTAACAAAGATTCCAACCCCGCACGATGCGCATATTGAAATTGGTAAGACCTCAAGCCATCACCGGAATGGTGAGGTGATGATGTGTCATGCGCATTTGACTGTTCCAGGAACAACATTGCACGCGGAGTCCGATAAAGAAGATTTGTATGCCGCGATTGATGAAGTGAAAGATGAATTGGAGCGGCAGATTATTAAGTACAAAGAGCAGCGCGAACGGGAGTAGCATTTTCGTAAAAAGTACAGAAAAAACGAGTACATCCATACTCGTTTTTTTGTTTTCCCGCTTGACAAAAATGTATTTTTCCTGTAATAGACGTCCACGTTGCGCATATCCGCGTAGCGTTTAGGTAGGAGATACGGATAATGAAAACGCAGATCGCGCGGCTCGTTGCCGCAGTGATGGTGCTTGCATGTTTCGGCTGCGGCGACGTGGCCGATGGACAAAATCCGCTGCTCGACCCCGACAACCCGATGCAGATCGGCCAGGTCGCGCAGGAGCTTGCGGGGAGTTGGGCCGTACTCGGCTACACGCCCATCTTTCGTACGCCGGGTGGTGCACCTGGGTCGTTGATCGGTGGGCAGGACGTGCAGTCTTACAACGGCCCCGGCTACTACCGCGTTTGGCTGGAGCAGTACGACTGTTACGCCGGCGCGTGTAAGCCCTATCTGGTTTACCAGAACCGGTGGGGCGTTTTCCAGAACGTCGGTCGCACCTGTAGCCTGATGAAGCCGCAGGCCTACGTGGACGGCGTCGAAACGGCCGTGCTGATGAAGGTCGCTCCGCGTCCAGTGGGAGACCTGACCATTCCTGCGCCGGAGATCGCGCTTGTCGGTGGGAACACAGCAGTGCTTCCGCCGGTGACGGCCAACAGTCCCGAGGTCCACTACATCCGATTCGATTTCCCGCACCGCCCTCGCGTTCCGCTCAACGGGATGGTGGAGGTCCAGGTCTACATGGACTGCGGATCCGACGCCTTCGACCAAGGTGAGCTGGTTCGGGCGGCCATCGTCGAAAGTCATCTCGGTGGCTACTTCTACGGGACCGCGCTCGGCGTCGGCGGACCGTGGGTCTTCCAATCGCCAGACGGCGCCTGGTACAGTTTCGGCCAGTACCTGACCATCGACGGCTTCATGGCACTCAATGCCACGACAGGCCAACTCCAGCCCGGCGGCTCGCAGGTGGTGCATGCCGCGTCCGGTGCGTGGCACTGGGTCGACATGTTGATCAAGTAGTCTCGGCTCTCAGGGTCGTCACCCTGCGTTCGCGCACGGTGGCGGCCCTCTTTTTTATCTCATGCAAACGATTTCTTTCCTCCATCCTGTGCTTGTTTTGGAAGAGCCTGCGTGCTAAGGTGGACGGGATTCATTTTCTGGATATTTTTGTTTATGCAAGGTTTTTTGAAGAAAATTTTCGGTGATCCCAACGCAAAAGCAGTGCGTGCGCTCGCGCCGATATTGGCTACAATTGGAGAAAAAGAAGCGGTCTATCGTCCTCGAACGGATGCGGAATTGCGGGCAGCGACGCAAGAGTTTCGTGATCGTTTGGCAAAGGGGGAGACGTTGGCAAATATCCTGCCGGACGCATTTGCTGTTGCTCGTGAGGCGGCGCGTCGCACCCTTGGGCAACGTTACTATGATGTTCAAGTTTTGGGAGGTCTCGTGCTCCACAATGGCCAGATCGCCGAAATGCGCACCGGTGAAGGAAAGACACTGACCGCAACATCTGCTGTCTATGCAAACGCGCTCGAAGGCAAAGGAGTACACGTCGTGACCGTGAATGATTATCTTGCACGTCGCGACGCGGTGTGGATGGGCCAGGTCTACCACGCGCTTGGCATGACGGTTGGGATCATTCAGCATGAAACGGCATTTGTGTACGATCCGCATTATCGCGTCGGCAGTGCGGATGAAGCGTCTTCTGTCCACGAAGAGAACGTGGAGGATGAGAAGCGTGATACGACTGGCGCGTTTAAAGTGGAGATGTCTTTCTTGCGCCCCGTCACGCGCCAAGATGCGTACCGCGCCGATATCACCTACGGTACGAACAACGAATTTGGGTTTGATTATCTGCGCGACAACATGGTAGGCGAGCGCAATCAGATGGTCCAGCGTGATTTGCACTACGCGATTGTCGACGAGGTCGACAGCATCTTGATCGACGAAGCGCGGACGCCACTCATCATCAGTGCGCCTGCCGAAGAGTCGACGGATTTTTATTATCGTTTCGCCGAATTGATGCGCCGCTTGGATGGCGCAACAGATTACACGGTAGACGAAAAAATGCGTGCAGCGTTTTTTACTGCGGAAGGACAAGAAAAAGTGTCGCGGTTGTTGAATGCAGATCCCTGGGCTGTCTCAGACGTCCGTTCGATCCACCATCTGGAGCAAGCCTTGCGCGCCGAGACGTTGTACAAAAAAGATAAGGAATATGTGACGCGTGATGGCGAAGTCGTCATCGTCGACGAGTTCACTGGGCGCATGATGCAGGGTCGCCGCTATTCCGAAGGATTGCACCAAGCAATCGAAGCGAAAGAATCGCTGAAGATCCAACGCGAGAGTCGGACGCTGGCAACGATTACGTTTCAAAATTATTTCCGTCTCTACAAAAAATTGGCCGGCATGACCGGAACGGCCGAGACAGAGGCTGAGGAATTTTCCCGCATTTATAAGTTAGAAGTCGTTTCCGTTCCAACGAACAAAGCGAACCAGCGCAAAGATGCGACAGATCTCGTCTACAAGTCCGAATTAGGGAAATACAACGCCGTTGTCGCCGATATCAAGGCGCGTCACGAAAAAGGCCAGCCAGTGTTGGTTGGTACTATTTCAATTGAGAAAAATGAAGTCTTGAGTGCATTGCTCAGCAAAGAAGGGGTGCCGCATCAATTACTGAATGCAAAGAATCATGAACGAGAGGCGGAAATTATTGCGCAAGCTGGGCGAAAGGGCGCAGTAACTGTTGCGACAAACATGGCTGGGCGCGGCGTCGACATCATTCTTGGAGGAAATCCACCAGATGCAGTAATTGCTGAAGAAGTGCGTCTTGTTGGTGGGCTCCACGTCATTGGAACCGAGCGTCACGAGTCGCGCCGTATCGACAACCAGCTTCGCGGCCGTGCTGCACGCCAAGGCGATCCTGGCTCCTCGCAATTCTTTTTGTCGCTCGAAGATGACCTCATGCGTATTTTTGCCGCTGACCGCGTGAAGCGCATGATGGAAACGTTGAAGATGCCGGAAGACATGCCGATTGAAAGCGGTCTGATTGGAAAATTGATTGAGTCAGCCCAGAAAAAAGTGGAAGGCCACAACTTCGACATCCGCAAACATCTTTTGGAATACGACGACGTTTTAAACAAGCATCGCGAAGCAATTTACCGCCGGCGTCGCGAGCTGTTGGATGTTGCTGCAGGTGACGCGTCAGAGAAATCGTTGCGCCAGAGTATTTTGGAGATGGTGGAAGAAGAAATCGAGCACATCGTCAAACTGCATACGAGCGAAGAGCGCGGTGCGACATGGGACGTTGCCGAAATCTATAAAGTTGCTGATACGATTTTTCCCGTCCCACCAGAAGCACACGGTGCAGTTATTCCTGTCGAACGCCATGGCGAAACGGATAAGCTGGGAGATGCCGGCGAACGCACCCGCATTATCGAACAGCTGACTGCGCTTGCATCGTCTGCGTATGATGCACTCGAACAACGCATTGCCAATCCAGAAATCATGCACGCTATCGAACGCGGGCTCCAATTGCGGGCGATCGACATGCTCTGGATGGATCACCTGGACGCCATGGAACACCTGCGCACCGGCATCGGCTTGCGTGGCTACGGCCAGCGCGACCCGCTCGTCGAATACAAACGCGAGGCCTATGGGATGTACCAAGAATTGTTGATGATGATTGCCAAACAGGTGGTCTATTCGATCTACAAAGTCGGCCTCGCCGCCCAGGCCGCACCGCAAGCCATCCGTGCCCAAGAAATGCAATTATCCGCGCCAGCCAAAGAAGGGGATGCTGGTGCTGTTGTAGAAATTCAGCACGATGGTAGTACGGAAAAAATTGGTAGGAATGATCCGTGTTCGTGTGGGAGCGGGAAGAAATTTAAGAAGTGCCACGGGGCGTAGTGATATATGAAACCATCAACAACAAGACTCTCAATCATCACGATCGCCGGCTTGCTGTTGCTGGGAGGTGGTTGTTCTTCATCGCGTGTTCCGGTTGCTCCAGTTGTGCCAGTACCCCAAAAAGAGTCTCAACAGGGCATAGTGGCTCCATCCGTCAAAAAAAGCTGGTCAACCTATA
>CALRHY010000024.1 GCA_943359495.1 Candidatus Uhrbacteria bacterium RIFOXYB12_FULL_58_10 | reverse complement strand
TTTGTGTTTGGCTTTGTCTGTGACCATACAGCTCCACCGTATGGCGTAATTGGCGAGTCTGACAAAGCCTCGGACACGGTAGCTGACTCTGTGGATTTGCATATCCCTAGGTTTCCCAAGGAGTGCAAGATGTATGTGGCCTTATGCACCTTCCCACCAAAGAAAAAACCCTCTCAAAAGAGAAGGTTTTTTCTTTGGTGGGCGTGGGTGGAGTCGAACCACCGACCTCGTCATTATCAGTGACGCGCTCTAACCATCTGAGCTACACGCCCGTATTTATTGGGCAAAACGTAGCGAAAGTATAAAGAAAAGTGGGGGATTGGTCAAGCACGTCTTTTTGTCCTTTTTTGGATAAAAAAGAACCCGAAGCGTGCGCTTCAGGGGTCTGGTGGCTCTAGTCGTGGCCGTGTTTCTCGCACAAGGCACAGGTCGGCGGCGGATCCCAGTTGACGATCAGCATGCCGGCGTGGAGACGAAGGTCGTAGCGGGCGAGGCGGGTTTGTATCCGTTCCATGTCGCGCGTATTGCTAGACCGTTTTCCGTTGCCGACCGGGTTCTGTGCGTTTAGAATGTACTGCCCGATGGTATGCTGGCCATATTGGTGGCAGGTGTAGGCCCAGCGTGGATCGAGCCGCTTGTCGACCACGGTGCTCCAGAGAGCGCGGACCGCTTCGTTGGTCGCATAGTCTGGAGTCCATCCAGGGATCTTGTCTCGAGGGCTCTCTGCTGGAAGGTTCAACCGCTTGAGCAGGTCGAGGCAGGCCTCCAAGTGCGAGTTGCCTTGGAGCGTCGGCCAGCGGAGCAAACAGATCTCTCCCGCAAGCATCACCCCGCGCTTGTGGAGGAAGGTGACAGTTGCTTCTGGAAGAAGCGCCGTGGTCACTGGGAGTGCCCACGCAGGATCGTCTGCACTTGCGAACGCGGGTGAAGTCGTTGCTCGTGTGACCATGACCGTGATCTCTCTCTCAGCTGCGAACGCTTCCATCGCCCGAACGAGCGCGGCGCTGGCTGGAGATCCTGGTTCTTTTGCCAAGCGATCGACAACAGCTCTCTCTGCTGTACGAAATGACTTCAAAGGACTGTCTTCATTCCCCATTCTGTATTCTCCTTGTTGGGGGAAAGAGGACTATAGAGGAGTGTGATTAGAGTGTCAATACATACTGCTGGTTGTCGACATCAAACCAAAAACCCGCCTTGTGGGCGGGTTTGTTTTTTGCAGTCAGACCAATCTCTTGCCATTAACGGTTACAACGTCTTCTTTTACCGAATGCTCGTGAAAGCGATTCGATCATTCCATTCCCGAAGGAAGGGAAGCGACTGAAGTCACTCGCATTACTGCGAGAGTAACTCCCTAGAAAGGAGGTGATCCATCCACAGCTTCCGCTACGGATGCCTTGTTACGACTTCGCCCCTATCATCAGTCCTACCTTGGAAACCTTGCGGCCGCTTCAGGTATTACCGACTCTCTTGGCGTGACGGGCGGTGAGTACAAGACCCGAGAACGTATTCAACGCACCGTGGCTGATATGCGTTTACTAGCGATTCCAGCTTCATGAGGTCGGGTTGCAGACCTCAATCCGAACTGAGACGTACTTTGATGGGATTAGCTCCGCGTTACCGCTTCGCAACCCATTGTATACGCCATTGTAGCACGTGTGTAGCCCAGGGCGTAAGGGCCATGCTGATTTGACGTCGTCCCTGCCTTCCTCCCGTTTCACACGGGCAGTCTCGCGTGGTTGAAACACACGACAGGGGTTGCGCTCGTTTCCCGACTTAACGGTACACCTTACGGCACGAGCTGACGACAACCATGCAGCACCTGTTCTTCACCCTCGAAGGTCACACATTTCTGTGCGCTTGCAGAAGAATGTCAAGCCCTGGTAAGGTTCCTCGCTTGTTGTCGAATTAAACCACATGCTCCACCGCTTGTGCGGGTCCCCGTCTATTCCTTTGAGTTTTAGTCTTGCGACCGTACTCCCCAGGCGGTGTGCTTAACGCGTTAGCTTGTTTCGGCGGCACTGGGAGGGTCGATACTCCCAATACCTAGCACACATCGTTTAGGGCGTGGACTACAGGGGTATCTAATCCCTTTCGCTCCCCACGCTTTCGTCCATGAGTGTCAGGAATGTTCCAGTGAGTTGCTTTCGCCTTTGGTGTTCTTGCCGATATTAACGCATTTTACTACTACACCGGCAATTCCGCTCACCTCTCCCACCCTCGAGCAACGCAGTATCATCGGCAGTTTCTGGGTTGAGCCCAGAGATTTGACCAATGACTTACATCGCCACCTGCGGACGCTTTACGCCCAATAAATCCGGATAACGCTTGAGGTCTCTGTATTACCGCTGCTGCTGGCACAGAGTTAGCAACCTCTTATTCTCCAGGTACCGTCATCGAAATTCGTCCCTGGAAAAAGCAGTTTACACCCCGAAGGGCGTCATCCTGCACGCGGCGTCGCTCCTTCAGACTTTCGTCCATTGAGGAAGATTCTTGACTGCAGCCTCCCGTAGGAGTGTGGACAGTGTCTCAGTTCCACTGAGGCAGGTCGCGCTCTCACGCCTGCTATCCGTCGAAGCCTTGGTGGGCTATTACCCCGCCAACTAGCTGATGGACCATAGGTCCCTCCCGAAGCGCCTTTTGGGCTTTCCTTGCAACAGCTTGCGCCATCGCAATCGTATCGTGTATTAGCTCCGCTTTCGCGGAGTTGTTCACGTCTTCGGGGCAGGTTACCAATGTGTTACGCTCCCGTTTGCCACTAATCCAGCAATTGATGTAATCGCAACTGGATCCGTTCGACTTGCATGCCTTAGACACGCCGCCAGCGTTCATCCTGAGCCAGGATCAAACTCTCATAGAAAATCCGTCGGCACTCCTTTTCAGAAGTAGCGATGGACTCAATCAATGATGAGATCCCAACAATTTGTTTGTTGAGAAGTTTTTGTCTCAATTAATAGACGTTGTAACCGTCAATAGCACGAATGCTTTTAACGGTCGTTTGGCTTTTGGTTGATGCTTGACTTATTCAGTTGTCAGAGAGCAATTGAAAACGCCCCGACAGGACGTTGTGGGCGAAGTATACGGGCATTCTAAAGGGCTGTCAAGAGAGGAGGGAACGGCTTTTTTCCACATCATCCACAGGTAGAAATGGGGTAAAACAGCCGGTATTCCTCTCTTTGACCGACTGGCTTCTCTCACATATAATAGGCGAGCCAAAAATGGTCCGACGTGGATCACGATGAGGAGGACAAATGACGAAAGAGACGACGTGTTTTCGCCGAGTGTTTTTGAGTGGCCTGGCTGCTGCTGTTGGTGCGTTGGCGTTCATGCCCGGCTGTGCCAGCGAAGAGACAGTGCTCGGTGAGTGGGAAGTCGGTTCGCGGGAGCACGATCACAGCCTGTTTGGATTCGCCCAAGTGAAGGGCGGTCCCGCAAGGACACTGCTTGTCCGTTCGACAGATGAGCAGGGGAGATCTTTCGCTGGTCCGCTCATCGTGAGTATGCCCCAGCTTGCAAGCAACCGTTACGATCCTGCGTCCAATCGCGCGCTCGAATTCCAGGTCTGGAACGAGAGTACTAGCGAATGGCAGTGGCTCGGTGTGTCGACGCTGGACCGGACTGTCCAGAAGGGGGAACGCTATCGCCTGGTACTGGTCGAGACCGAGGTGAGTGCGGTATCCACCAAGGTTCCCGACGCGATTCGGGATCGTGTCGACGCCGAAACCGACTGGGCACTTCAGTTCGCCCTTTGATCAATCGGGTTGGGGCACGCTCGTGCTCCAGCCACCGAAGGTGCATCACGCGCCTTCTTTTTTTATGCCGGTGCCGGCAGAAACAAGGAAGATCTCTCCGCGTTGGTCGAGATGGGTGATTTTTTACATTTTGGTTTGTTGGTCAGGACGATCCTTTCTTTTCCTGTTCCCTTCGCCACGCCGCAATCTTTTTGTGATCTCCCGAAAGCAATACTTCTGGAACGCTGGCGACAACAGTCTTTCGTCCTTTTTTGATTTTCACTTCGCGCGGTGTCGTATATTGGGGGAAGCTGCCATTGATTTCTTCGAGGGAAGCTTGTTTGCCGAGGACGCCAGGGATCTGTCTCGCAATCGCATCAACTATAAGGAGGGCGGGGAGTTCGCCGCCGGTGACGACGTACGGGCCAACGGAGAAAGATTCGTCGGCGATGTGTTCCATGACGCGTTCATCAATACCTTCGTAGCGTCCGCAAATAAAAATTACCTGATCTTCTTTGGAAAGTCTGGTCGCGTCTGCGTTGGTAAATTGTTTACCTTGTGGAGAGAGAACAATGACGCGTTTCTTTTTGCCGCCCATTTTTTTGATTGCTAGCACTGCCTGAAAAATCGGTTCCACTTTGAGTACCATACCCGGGCCGCCACCATAGGGTGCGTCGTCAACGCTGCGATGTTTGTCTGTAGTCCAATTGCGCAGATCGTGGCCAGTAATCTCGAGCAATGTATTTTTTGCCGCACGCGCCAAAATAGATTCGTGTGCGTATGCCGAAATGATCTCTGGAAAAATGGTGATGATATCGAAGCGTTTCATAGTGTTTTTTGGTGTTCGGTAACGTTGTAGGGCCCGCTCTGGTATACTCCAATGAGAAACGGAAACGCGTTTCTTTTTGCCCGGCAGATCACCGGGAGTATCCTATCACGAAAGGGGGTGACTTTGATGAATATGAAAGCACAGAAAATCGCCTTAGGAATGACCGCTGCGCTTCTTGCCATTTCTGCAGTTCCGGCATTTGCAACGGAACAGGCTATGGGCGAAGGAGCAGCGGCAGCCGGACAAGCGACTGCACCTGGTGTGCAATGTCGTTTGGTCGCAGCAGAGAAAGGTGGTGTAGCGCTCAAGTTGGCGCGCACCGCATTCCTTGCAGCAAAACAGCCTGCCATTGACGCACAGGTCGTTGCAATCAAAGCGGCGAAGGATGCACGTCTTGCAGCCATGAAGGCAGCAGAAGAAGCATACAAGGTGTCTCAAGACAAAGAAGCTCTGAAGGCAGCCCGCCTCAAGGCAGACACTGATGGCAAGGCCGCACTCGCCGCCGCAAAAGCGGCTCGCGAAGCAGCATTGACCACAGCAAAAGACGCGTACACCGCAGCAATCAAAGCGGCAAAAGATGTCTGGTTGGCAGAAAAAGCAGTCTGCATCAAAAAGCCCGTATCGAAGGAAAAACCGCGAGGGACTGAGCCGACCGGCGGCACAGTGAACGCACCGACCAACAACGAAGCGAATCAACAGTAAACGGTGCACCTCAGAGAAAGAAAAACGCCACTGCATGCAGTGGCGTTTTTCGTTTCTGTTTATATTTTGATGTCATCGAGTGCGCTCATGTCGAGCGGGTCGCTGGTATCCTCTTCTACTGGCGCAGTGATTGCGACTGGTGCGGTTCCGCCATATCTGCTGGCGCGGGCGCCTTCTGGTTCGTAAATGCGCAAGTGAACTTTGAGATCTGCCTTTGCACCGACGGTACGCAACAAGATGCGGAGCGCTTGAGCGGTCTGACCTTGCTTGCCGATCACGTAGCCCATGTCTTCTGGGTTGACGTGCAGGGTGATCAAAACGCCTTGATCGTCGACTTTGCGTTCGGTGCTGACGTCTTCCGGATGATTGACGAGCGACTTCACGACGAATTCGACAAACTGCTGGTCAATGTCTGCCATAGCATGTGCGGTCATCTGAATCAGCTGGTGAAACCAGGGCACTGTCGACCTGACGGAACCCGATACAGGGTCCTCGCGTACTCGCCCCAGGTACGGAAATAGTGTAGCGCGAGGGGAAATGCTGTCAACGAAATTGTCCGCACAAAAAAAGATGAGGCTTTCGCCCCATCTTTTTTGAAATCTTTTTACGCCTTTGGTGCTTCGGCCTTTGTTTCTGTTGCCGCGACCGCCTTTGGTTTTGGCATAGCGACCATCTTCATTTTCTTTCCTTCGACGAGGCCCATGCCGAGGAGAATGTTCCAGACGGTGGCAGAGCTTTGTGCGCCTTTGGAAATCCAGTGCTTGATCTGTTCGATGTTGAAGGTGGCTTTCTTGGTGCGCGGGTTGTAGTCGCCCAAGATTTCGAGAGCCTTGCCCCATGGATCGCGAGCTTTTTCGGAAACGATCAAACGGTAGGTCGGCTGTTTCTTTTTCCCGATGCGGGAAAGACGGAGCGTCAACATATTATAATAGGTATAGGAATGTTCTGGTTTATACGTTTCGCGTTACGAGTTTCGCGTTTCGCGTTCTCATGCGGTAGGTGGTGAGCGCCACCGTGGCATCCCCCGTAAAGCCTGACGGCCACGGGGCTTCGTTGCAGCGCACTGACTATAGGGAAATATTGACATTTCGTCAAGAATCGTCCACAAGGTCTCCAGGAGGTGGTAAGCATGTTTGTTCTTGCTCGTATGGTCAAGGACTCTTTTGCTGCCTGGAGGATACGATTCAAACATTGAGCAATGACTCAGAAGCGACGTAGATTGGCAATGCAGCAGCCCCAGTTCAAGGGTTTCTATGCCATTCCTTGTCCGCGATGCAAAACCGGTGATCGTATTACCTACGGCGAGTCCTCCGTCGCCTGGTGTCCGTGCTGCGGATATGTCGAGGATACGTCGTAGGAGAAGTGGTAATGGGACGACGCTGTGTGTGCGACAGCGTCTTTTTTTATTCTCACTACTCTGCGACAATGGAGAAGATATGAAAAAGAAACAGCATCGCGTTCCTTGGTGGAAAAAAAGTTTACGCATCTTGGGGCCGGGGATTATTACTGGGGCGGCGGATGATGATCCGGCGGGGATCGTGACGTATACCATTGCGGGCGCGCAGGGCGGTTTTGCTTTTTTGTGGACTGCTGTTCTGACGTTTCCGTTCATGGTCGCCATCCAAGAGATGTGCGCGCGCATTGGGATGGTGACTGGCCATGGTCTTGCTGGGGTGATGAAACGACAATATTCGCGGCCATTGCTTTGGCTTGTGATGGTGTTGGTAGTGTTCGCGAATACGGTGAACATCGGTGCGGATTTGGGTGGGATGGCGGAAGCGGTGGCATTGTTGATCCCACTTCCTCCACTGTTACTCGGTGCCGTTTTGGCTGGCGGGATGATCTCGTTGATGATTTTTTTGCCGTATCGCTTGATTGCCAAAACCTTGAAGTGGTTGACGCTTGCGCTCTTTGCCTACATTTTTGCTGCCGTCGCGGCACGGCCGGATTGGGGAGCGGTGGTACGCGCAACATTTTTACCAACGATCGCATGGAACCGTGAAACGTTGATGGTGCTTGTTGCTGTGCTCGGGACGACGATTTCACCGTATCTGTTTTTTTGGCAGGCTTCAGAAGAAGTAGAGGAGCGGAATGGGGCAAATACTTTTCGTGTGCAGCATCATATTGTCACCAAAACAGAACTTGTTCACATGCGAGCGGATGTTGGTGTTGGTATGTTGTTTTCGAACATCGTCATGTATTTCATTATGGTAAATGCGGGCGCGGTGTTTCATGCACACGGCATCACCGAACTGACGAGCGCTGGCCAAGTTGCTTCAGCCTTGGCGCCACTTGCTGGCCCGCTGGCGACACTACTTTTCGTCATTGGGGTGCTCGGTACTGGTCTTCTTGCCATTCCAGTCCTCGCTGGTTCAACCGCTTATGTTGTCGCCGAAACGTTTGGTGTGGAAGAGGGATTGAACAAGCGTTTTTCGCAGGCAAAAGTATTTTATATCGTCATGGCATTGGCAACGTTTTTTGGGTTCTTGTTGAACATCTCTGGCATCCCGCCACTCCAAGCCCTCTTCGCCTCCGCCGTTCTTTCCGGCATCCTCTCGCCGCCGCTCATCGCCGTCATTCTTGATATCGCAAATCGGAAAAGTATCATGGGGAATAAAACAAATACGCTGCTTCAAAATATTCTCGGTGGCGTGACGTTGGTGTGTATGACGGTGGCTGCAGGGGCGTTGCTGTGGAGTTTGGCGTGGGGAAATTAATTAAGAAGAGAGAATGAGAAATAAAAATATCGGGAGCTACATTTTGTAGATTCCCGGCCCGCATTAAAAGAAGGCGCGGCCTTTATTATCCATTCCGGAGACCTCGCCTTCTCTTTGCGTCAGTTGTTTGATTTTCTTTGGGGGATCAGTGTTCGGACGTAATTACACCACCAGCGACACCGGCGTTTTGCCCGTCCGGATATCTTCTAAGCTCACCGAAAGCACCTGGCTCGTTCCATCATCGCGCATGGTAACGCCGTAGAGGATGGAGGATTTTTCCATAGTGTAGCGGTTGTGGGTGATGACGATGAACTGACTCTTGCTCGAGAGTTCATCGACGATGGTGGCGAAACGGATGGAGTTGGATTCGTCGAGTGCGGCGTCCACCTCATCGAGGACGACGAAAGGGGAAGGGTTGTTTGAAATGATTGCACTGATGAGTGCGATTGCGGTCATCGCTCGTTCGCCACCCGAGAGCATGGTGATGGATTTCACTTTTTTGCCCGGTGGGTTCGCAGTGATGGCGACGGTGTAGGTTTCCTCGCGGAATTTTTCGGCAAGCGTCAGTGGACGTTGTTCGGTCGGTTCCTCACCATTTTCTGCAGCTTCTTCTGCTGGTGTGTGGGCTGGTTCTTCTTTTCTCTTTTCGAGTTTTGCATTGCCACCATTGAAGAGAATCTTGAAGAAGCGACCGAAGTCCTCGGACAGTTTGGCGAAGGCTTCTTCAAATTGAACGTCGATTTGTTTGGTCAGTTCGATGATGACTTTTTCGAGATCTGTGATTGCCTTGCGCAGATCTTCGGTGTGGGTCGTCAAAAAGGTGAAACGCTCTTGCGTCTCGGTATGTTCTTTGATCACTTCCGGATCAATGCCACCGATCAATTCCAACTGGTATTTCAATTTTTGGATGCGGCTCTGGGTTTCGGGAATGGAGATTTCGGCGATAGTGCTTTCTTCACCAGCCTCTTGCCGTACGCGCTCTTGCCGCTCTTTCAACTCTTGCACCATTTCGCTTTCGAGCGATTCGCGACGCGTTTCGTAACGGGCCAGCTCAACTTTAATATCATTTTCTTGGTTGTCGAGGTTGCGCAATTCGGACAGTTTGTTTTCTAATTTTCGCTGCGCTTCAAAGACTGCGGATTTTTTCGATCCTTCCTCGCGGCGAATGTCCTGCATTTGCTTTTGTGTGCCGTCCAACGCGACTTCCATCTGACGGAGACGTTCGCCGAGGCTGTTGATCTCTTCGGTCATTGCTGGATCAATACGCACCTCGCGCATTTCTTGCGGTGGGCGTTCCAGTTTTTCAGCAAGGCTGTGCGAGCGTTCTGCGAGCTGTTCGACTTCTGTGGCCATGGCGTGCGCCTGCTCTAATGTCCGCGCAGAGCGGATCTTGATTGCGGCGCGTTCGATTGCGGTTTGCAAAATGCGGATCTCTTGAATGATTTTGGTGAGGGGGAGTGGGGCAGCAACTGCGGCGACAGCGCGCGCTTTGGCGATGGAGCCTTCGAGTTCCACTTGGCGCATGCGCAAGCGGCTCTTTTCTTCGAGCATGCCCAGGTATTCCTGTTGCAATTTCAAGACCG
>CALRHY010000023.1 GCA_943359495.1 Candidatus Uhrbacteria bacterium RIFOXYB12_FULL_58_10 | reverse complement strand
AACAGGGGTTTGATCTTTCTTTGCGTCCAAAAACCTTGGCGGAGTTTGTTGGGCAGGAGAAGATTAAGGAACATTTGGGGATTTTTCTCGAGGCGGCGCGGCGTCGGAAGGAGCCGATCGAGCATGTCTTGTTGTACGGCAATCCTGGATTGGGTAAAACAACTCTTGCACACGTCATTGCCAATGAGATGCAGGTGCCTATCAAAATCACTTCCGGTCCGGCGCTCGAAAAGGTTGGGGATTTGGCGGCAATTTTGTCGTCACTCGAACCAGGGGAAGTCTTGTTCGTTGATGAAATCCATCGCTTGAACCGCCAGATCGAAGAGGTATTGTATCCAGCGATGGAGGATTATGCATTGGATCTTGTCGTCGGAAAGGGGCCTGCGGCACGGACATTGCGTCTTAATTTGCCGCGATTCACCTTGATCGGCGCGACGACGCGGATGAGCCTGCTTTCTTCGCCGCTGCGCGACCGTTTTGGAGCGACGTTCCGTTTGGATTTTTATGGGGAGCAGGAGATTTTTCAGATACTGCAACGCAGTGCCTCTTTGCTGCGCATCACCGCAGAAGAAGGGGCGTTGCGGGAAATTGCCTCTCGAGCTCGACGTACCCCGCGTATTGCGAACCGCCTACTGAAGCGCGTCCGCGACTATGCCGAGGTACGGCATTCGGGTATACTTTCTGCAGTAATCGCTGACGCAGCCTTGCGTTCGATGGAGGTTGACCCGCTTGGGTTGGACGCTATTGATCGACGCCTGCTTTTGGCGATCATCGAACGCTTTCGTGGCGGGCCGGTGGGCTTGAGTTCACTCGCCGCTGCAACCGCAGAAGAGGTGGATACAATTGAAGAAGTCTACGAGCCGTTTTTGTTGCAAATGGGATTTCTCGAACGGACTCCGCGTGGCCGTGTGGCCACACACAACGCATACAAGCACCTCGGCTTGCCCACGCCGACCATTCCCGAATCACTGCTCTAGCTATTTCTTCCCATGATTCCTCTTGCCTATCTCCTCATTCCCTACGGCATTTTCGTCGCCGCGGTCCTCGTCCACGGTTTTTTGACCATGTGGGCACTGTACCGTTTCGGTGGTGAGTTCTCCGCGTTTTTTGCCACCTTCCTTTTTTGGGCGGCGTCCCTCGGCATCCTCTTTTTTACATGGACGCTCCTCGCACCGGTTGATTGGGCCCAGCCGCTCCTGCAGTTCTCGGCCTTTGCGCCGACTGGTTTTTAAACTATGCATTTCCCTTTTCTCATCAAAATCCACAACGGCGAGATGGAGAAGCCGAAGATTTTCATGCGCAAGCACCCGGTTATCCTTTCCGGCCAAGTGACACTGTATCTCTTTTTGGCATGCCTTCCGTTTATCGCGAACGTTGTTCTTGGTGAGGTGGTGGCGATCTGGCTGGCAATGGATGTTCTGGGGCCCGCCATGCTTCTTCTGCTTTCCCTTTTTGAATTATTCGTAGCGACATTGCTCTACAGTGCCTTCATGGATTGGTATTTGGACGTGTGGGTGGTGACCGACGAACGCATTATCGACGTGAATCAGCATGGCGTGTTCGGGCGGGAAATTGCTGAACTCCAATTGTCCAAAGTCCAAGATGTTGCCTCCGAGCAAAAAGGCGCGTTTGCGACGATTTTCGGCTACGGAAAAATCCGCGTTCAAAGCGCCGGTGAGCATCTGCAATTTGAGTTTGATGGGATTCCAAAACCAAACGAAGTGGCACGGACTATTCTCGAGCTCGTCCAAGCAGACATGCGTTTTCACGAAGCCGCGCTTGCTGGACAGATCAAAGGGTTGAAGTAAGTTTTTGTCATTGCGAGGAGCCGTGCGACGTGGCAATCCACGAGTCGGTCATGACCGTTTCCGACTGGATTGCCGCGGTCGCCAGCCGCTCCCTCGCAATGACCCTTTTTAGGGGAGTTTTTCTATGCAGCTTCCGTCTCCGTTTGTCTTTCTTTTATTGGGTGCCATCGGTCTTTTGTATTGGTGGTACACGACCCGCGGCGCCGGTTCGCCAGGTGGGCACGGGTCGGTTTTAGAAACGTATACAAAAGACCTCACTGAATTGGCACGGGAAAAGAAGGTGGATCCGGTGATCGGACGGAGCGAAGAGATCGACCGCGTTATCCATATTTTGACACGGCGGACAAAAAATAATCCGTTGCTGATTGGCGAGCCAGGAGTGGGGAAGACGGCCATTGTCGAAGGGATTGCTTGTCGTATTGCTGCAGGTGATGTGCCGGAACAGCTGAAGAACAAGCGGGTACTGATGCTCGATTTGGGCGGCTTGATCTCCGGGACAAAATACCGCGGCGAGTTTGAATCGCGCATGAAGCGGCTGACGAATGAGATCCAAGTCCTTGCCCGTGTAGTAATTTTGTTTATCGATGAAGTGCACATGATCGAACAGGCAAAAGGTGCGGAAGGCGCGATGAACGTGTCGGATATTCTGAAACCCGCGCTTTCCCGTGGTGAATTGCAGGCAATTGGCGCGACTACCTGGACCGAGTATGAGCGGTATATCCAAGCAGATGATGCGTTGAATCGGCGTTTTCAGCCTGTCATTGTCGGCGAACCATCAGCCGAAGCGACACTGGAGATTCTGCGCGGCGTACGCTCGCTGTACGAAACGTACCACCGTGTCGTGTATACCGAAGAGGCATTACGAGCAGCGGTAGCGCTTTCACAAAAACGCATTCATGATCGTTTTTTGCCGGACAAGGCAATCGATTTGATAGACGAAGCAGGAGCAAAAGTTTCTATTGATGCAACGCACCGTGCAAAGCACGCACTCGGCTTGCTCCATGCTGCCGGGGCGGCAGCGGCATCGCGCAGCGCCTTTCTTAGTACAGAACTCCGCGGATTGCAAGAAGAGCTGACGCATCTCGAGCGGCTGGCGGGGGAGATGCAGAATGAAACAGAAATCGCTGAGATGCGCGATCGTATGAGCCATCTCATCCAAGAGACAGAAAGGTTGCAACAAGAAACGCGATCAACCGACGTTCCAGAAGTGGGTGCGGACGATATTGCCGAGGTGGTGGAAGAATGGGTCGGCAGCGGCACATCGCGTCATTCAGCAAAAAAAGTGTCATAGACACAAGACGCGGACAAAAAAGTCGGTCGTGTTATACTGGGTTTGTTTGGAACATCCTTTACCCATTCTCTTATGTCGCCACTGTCAGAACAGCCAGGAGTCGCCACCGCCACCCGTTCAGGGACGCGCATTGCTGTCACTGTTGCCGCCCTGTTTTTACTCGGGCTTGCCGCGTATGGATTTGGCTTTTCCTTATCCCAACCGCAACTCGTGAATCACCCGTTTGTCCCGGTGGGAAATGGGAGCAATGCACCATCGATCATTGCCGCAATCTGTAATGACGCCCCATCAGCGACTGGCGGCGGCGGACGGTGCTACCCTGGCTGTACAAAAGATGCCGACTGCGCCAACACCTCTTCGTGGACGGTCTGTTCGACGTTTGCAGTGTCTGTCTGCAATGGCTCCGCGACCTGTATTGCCCAGATCTGTGGCCCGCAAAGCTCCGTTTGCTTCCAAGGATTCTGCACGCGTCCGAATCTTGCGCTGACGAAAACGCAATGCGCCGCCCCATCGGCACCTGTACCGACCACCGCGACGACTACGACGACTGCTCCGCCACTTCCTGGCGCATGGATCGGTCTTTGTCCAACGACAACGCCAGCTGCAGGAGCTCCAATCGCAAATTGTACGCAGACCGATGTGACTCTTTGTAGAGGAGGAAACGGAACACCGACAACCGGAGGAAATGTAAATCGAAATACAAATACCAATACCAACACACCGACGACGTCCGTGACCTGTCTTTTCCAGCCAGGCCGTTGCAACCAAGGTTGCACCAAAGACAGTGATTGCCCGGCACCAGTGACCGCAACCTGTATAGCTCAGGCAAAGGCGCAATGTACTAATGCTGCCGGTGTGCTTGATCAGAATTGCAATAGCCAAGCCATCGCAATTTGTATGCGTCCGGACAAGTGCACGATTCCGACAGGCAGCACCGTGGGCCACTGTGGCCAAGCAACGACTGCGACGACTGTCGTGCAATGTCCACCGCCAACGACGCCTACATCGGTCACGTCAGGAATCGTTGGAGCGCCGGTTGGAACAACAATTTGGACCGGCTTCTGTAGTAATAATCCAACGTGGGAATGCCGCACGACAACGGATTGTCTGCCAATGGGAAGTTAGCTAGAAAAAAGAAAGAGAACAAAAAACCGCCTCGATAGCATCGAGGCGGTTTTGTATTCAACCATTTTTGCTCTGTTCTTTCTGTTCTTGAAGGACGTGATCGTAGACTTTTCTTGCCCAGGCCTTTACTTCTGGTGAGTCCACTGCTGGTTGTGTGTGCACAAGGTCAACTAATTCCTCATCTCTCGGAGTTCCTTCAACGAGTTCTCGAAATAGCTTTGCTAAGCCACTATCTACCCAGTCATGTATCCACTTAGTAATGTCATCATGGAAAACTACCATGTCTATGATGCCCTGCGCAGTTATTTCTTCCCGCCGAAGCGCTACCAGATCAACAGGTGTCTGCTCTATTTCAGGGATCTCGATTTCTCTTTGAGATTCTGGACCCATCATATTTACCACAATTTCTTTATTTCGATTCCGGTGTAATAGTGTTTCAGCAATTGATCCCATTTCCAGCCATCTTTGGCGTCGCGCTGGACTGCGTCTTGGGCACTCAAGCCGACACCGTGACCCCACAGGGTTTTGCCGATGTCGTAGATTGCTGGTACGGAAACAAGCCAGGGTTTTGCAGCACCACCCCAGACCTCTGTCCAAGCCCGGGTACGTCCATCAGAGTTTGCATAGTAGGGGGTGACGACCGGGACGCCGTCGTAATGGACGATTGCGCCGCGTGTGTCTTCGACGGCCTGGACGGTTGTTGGTTGCTTGAGTTCACGGTCAAAGCCGCGGTAGACCTGGTCGTACGTGGAATCAACGGTAAAGGTAATGTGTTTACCTGGATGTTGGAAATGCCACAAGGCGTAGGTACGAGCAGCTGTGATCAGGGCTTTTTGATATTCATACGGTGCGTTGTTCGACATTTCGGCGATACCGTAGAGGTATTTTTCGATCGGTAATTCATTGATGACCCAGGTCACGTCTGCTGGTGCGTAGTAGCGGATCTCCACTGTCCCGCGGAATCGGCTACCGTCTGCCCAAGAATTCCATGTTTCTGCCCCGCCTGCGGAGACGCTCGTTGCTGCAAGGTCGCTAGCGTCTGGTACAAAACGGACAGTTCCGTTCAGAGAGAGGGGAATATTTGCACCAGTCAGGGAAAACGCGCCGCTCGGACCAATGGTCAGCGTTGCCGCCAGACCTGCAGGAATTGTCCCTAAAATGGTGTTATTTGCGTCTTTTACCGAAAGGTTGCTAGTTGAGGAAAGGATCAGGCTCTTTACTGGGACTGTATCAATGCCGACGCGGAGGAGTGGTTCTGGGATCAGGCTTGCGGCTGGGGTGATTCCGGAAGGGGTTGGGCCGGGACCTGGTTGAACAGTTGCGACGCCGGGTGCATCATCTGTCACCGTAACAGGGATTTGAAATGTTCCGCCGGTGACGTCTTGTGAATCGATAACCAGTTTAAATTGGGCGGAATATTCGCCATGCTGCGCCGGTGCCTTGATGGGAAATTTTACATAGACGGTGTTTCCTGGTGCAACAGGTTCGGTAACCGAAAGCGCGACAGTTTGCGATGGCCAGGAAGCATCTGCAAAGGTTGGCACTTCTCCGGCGGCAATTCGTAGGCCAACATCTTGGACGAGTTGGCGCGTTTGCCAGGTCACTGCGCCGCTATTTTTGAAAAGAACGCTGATTTGTGCCGTTTCACCACCTTTGACGGTGAGATGCTGCACGTTCATGAGGAGGCGTGTTGCGGCCAGGGTCGTCGCTGTTGGCACAGGGGACGGCGCGGCTGCAACAGGTGTGCTTGCTGTTGCGCTTGCCGCTGTTTTTGTGACGGTAACGCTCACCGAAAAGTCTGTTCCCTCAATCCAGGCCACGTTTTCAGACGCAAGACGGAAGTGTTCGTGGTAGACACCAGCTTTTGTTGGCGCTTTCAGCAAAAAAGACACGCTACCTGTTTTTCCTGGCGCAACATCCGCAGAAATCTTTGGCGTTTGCGAGGAGGAGATCCAATCGCCGCCTTTCAAAACACTGGCATGATATTTTGGCTCTTGCGTGTACAAAGAAACGAACGCGCCACCGTTCTTTTTCCAGGTCGCAGTACCAGTATTTTTAAAAGTGACGGTGAGTTGCTTTTCTTCGCCAGGTTTTATCTCCAACGACGGCGCAGAGATTGCGGTCAGCGTTCCCTTATATGATGCAGACGCTGCATACGTGTTTGCAGGGAAGATATTGCTCCCCAAAAAAACAAACATCGCCGCAAGAATGCCCGTCCCCACGCGGAGAGAGTTGCGGCGATATGTTTTTTGTTTTGCAAAGAAGTTCATGTGCATACGATACGACTAGGATGCGCTTCCGCATCGTTCAACACAAGAAATATATCATTTTTTCGGGTGTTTGTCAATGAAAGTGGTGGAATTTTTGACGATGATTGTCTGATGTTCCTTTTTACAACCCCTAAAGAACCCTTCTACCATCCCCTTGAAGAAGGGGACCCACGATGTTGGTCTCGAGTCGCCGACATTCTTTTGTCGAATCACAAAAGAACCAAAAAGATTTTTGGGGATGGCGAAACTCGCTGGGATTATAGATGCGCCCTCCGCGAGTTCTTTCTTTGAAAGTCTTATAAAGAACCATGGTCTCTACAGTCTGTCACAATACTGCTTTAGCAACTGGCTCCGGGCAGAACCCTGGTGCTCAAACAGTCGCCGTCCCCCAAACCCCCTAACGGCATCGATTGGAAAAATTATACGGTTCCGTTCCACTCCGCGAAAAATTCTTCGAGATATTTTTCAAGAAATTGGTGCCGTTGCTCCGCGAGTCGCTTCCCAGTTTCTGTATTCATTCGGTCCTTCAAGAGTAATAGCTTCTCGTAAAAATGGTTGATCGTCGTCCCGGTACTTTTTTTGTAGGCCTCGCTGGTTGCGTGGAGTGTTGGTGGGACATCTGGGTCGTACATGAGACGATTGCGAAAACCACCGTAGGAAAATGCGCGAGCAATGCCCATCGCTCCGAGCGCATCGAGCCGGTCCGCGTCTTGGACAATTTTTCCTTCCAATGATTGCATGGTTGATGCTACTCCTGCACCTTTGAAAGAAATATGTTCGACGATTTCGACGACAGCCTTGATGATTTTTTCAGGAGCGCCAAGAGAGGTCAGTAGCTCTCGGGCTGCATTCGGCCCTGCATCCTCGTCGCCATCGTGGAATTTCCAGTCCGCAATGTCGTGAAGAAGCGCACCGAGCGAAACAATCGTCGCATCACCGCCTTCGGAACGCTGAATTGTTTCCGCCACGCGCCAAGCGCGCTGCACATGCCACCAATCATGGCCAGATTCGGCATTTTTGAGGCGGTTTCGGAGTTCGGTTGCAACGAGGGCGACGAGATCAGTTGATGGCATGGATTTAAAATTCGTATTGCGTTCCGATGTCTAAGATTTGAAAAGGCAAACCTTTTTCAGCGAATACTTTTGTGGGAATGCCGTGTGCTGAACCGGGTGTTTTCAAAACTGCTTCGTGTACCGGAAAGCATTTTTGGGGTTTCATGGTCAGCGCGTAGTCAATTGCTTCGCCCAGCTTCATCCAAGGGCCAGCGACAGGTAATGCCAAAATTTCTATGTCTTTTCCAGGATTCGTGAAGGCATCTCCGGGATAAAAAAGTCTGTTTGCGATCAGGTAACCAACGTTTTGGATTTGTGGAATTGATTCGTGCATGAGGGCATGCTTGCTGCCAAATCCTTCGATCAGTACGTCTTTTTCTTCCATCCGCTGGCCGTCTTCGAGAAGCGTAAACAGAATTTGTTCTTTTTCTAACAACATTCCAACACTCCTGTTCGTAAGAATTTTTGCATCTGGGTTTTTGGCGAGTAACGCTTTGACTGAATCCATGTGGAAATGGTCAGGGTGCTCATGGGTGATCAAAATGATGTCGATATTCGTGCAGTCATCTTGCTGCGTAGAAAAAATTCCTGGGTCAGTGATGATCCTCAAGCCGTTTTCCTCAATAAGGAGGCAGCAGTGGCCGAATTTGGTGATGTGCATATACAATTTTGACCCGCTGCCAATTTTTCTGGTGCCTGGGGAGGGAATCGAACCCTCACGTCCTGATAAAGGGACCGGGGATTTTAAGTCCCCTGCGTATACCGTTTCGCCACCCAGGCAGGTGATTTGCGTACCCACGTTTTATCATGGATGGTGATTGAATCAAATACCTGTCGAGAATGGCGCGGTGGGGGTATACTCAGGCATATTCTCTTTTGGGCGAATCCTCACTGTCGTATGGATCTCAAAGAATTACAGCGCTCAGAGGCAGAGGGGAGCAGTGGGCATCATCCGTGGGAGAAGGCGCGGTTTTCTGCTGTATTTTCTTGCATCCAGCAGTTTTCTGGCGTTGCGCACGCGCGCTTTTTTGATATCGGCTGCGGGGACACGTATTTTTTGCAACGCCTTGCCGAACAGTTGCCGCAGGCCTCGTTTGTTGGTGTCGATACGGCATTTGATGCACCAACACTGACTCGTCTCCAGGAGACTGTTGCGAAAAAAAATATCCGTCTGTTCGGATCGATCGATGCTCTTCCAACAGACGCAACACCGGCGGACGTGGTCTTTTTGATGGACGTGCTTGAGCATGTGGAGGACGATGTCTCTTTTCTTCAGATGCTGGAACACAAGGGGGTCATCGGGCCGCAGACACGGCTGGTGATCACCGTCCCTGCGTTTCAAAAACTTTTTTCTTCGCACGATGTATGGCTGGGTCATTTCCGGCGTTATACACTAGCGAGACTGCACGCACTTGCGCAAGCGAGGTCGTACCAGACACTCACCTCCTCGTACCTCTTCGCGTCTTTGTTGTTGCCGCGGATGATGGAGGTGGTGCGTGAGCGAGTACTGTCACGTCGTCGAGATACCGTGCAGGGGGTTGGTGCATGGCGAGAACGAAAAATCTTCGATGCGTGCGTTGCTTGGGTCCTGACCATGGATGCACGGATATTACTCGCCTTGTCGCGGGGAGGTATTCGACTTCCTGGACTATCCTGCATCGTCGTGTTGCAGAAAATATAAAAACACCTCGCAGCTGCGAGGTGTTTTTAAAAAGGCTATTTCACGTACAGCGTCCAGGCACTCTTGTAAGCACCGGTGCTCCAGAAGGCAGAGAAAGTAATCGTTGCCTCTGCGGGAAAGGTGACGGATTTGCTGGTGCCACCTTTCACATAGCCGACGTCATATTTATTGGAGCGAATGTTCAAGCCGTTGTAGAGAACATTCGATGTCCGCGACTTGAAAGTGACGGTGACCGTAGAACCTTTTTTTGCGGTCCCGGAAGCAGGGTAGAACCCGCTGTCATCCACCTCGACAAGGAAGGAGGTTTTTGCTGGAGTGACCGTCGTTGGTTTGCTTGGCTTCGTGTTCGTATTGGTAACGGTGTTGGTGTTTGCGTTTGTTGCCGGGGTGCTGGAGCTGGCGGTGTTGGCGTTGGTATTTTCTACTACCGTATTAGTGTTTGCATTCGGCGCAACATTCGTGTTTTCTGCTACAGACGTTTTGCCACCACAGCCTGCGCCAAGCAGGATACTAAGAGCGGCAAGAGCGAAGATTTTTTTGTTCATAGAGAGAAAATGTTTGTAAAAGGAAGTATACGCTGTTTAGGAGGAAAAGCAATCGATTGTATCGGGCCACCACATATTGCACAACCCTGGGTTCTGCGCTGTTAAGAATTGAATTGGTGACTTGAGACCAAGACTCCAATGAGGACGTTCGCCGTTGTACCAGAGGAGCCAGGTGATGAGTGCGTCATTGAATCGATCGACATTGA
>CALRHY010000022.1 GCA_943359495.1 Candidatus Uhrbacteria bacterium RIFOXYB12_FULL_58_10 | reverse complement strand
CAGGCGTACGCGTCTTTCGGGGCTACGAAAAAAATGCCACTGAGAAAGAGTCCAAGCGTGACGAGTCCAATGACGATGGGAGCGTGGTGTGAGGTTTTTTTCATATTCCTGCGCGTTCAACGATCAATTTGAGTGTTTCGTAGGGGACTGCACCCTCGATGCGCGCGCCATTAATGAAGAAGGTGGGCGTGCCGCGTACGCCAGCCGCTGTGCCTGCGGCGATGTCTTTTTGGAGTTGGGCGACGTCGCCGCCGGCATCAAGGCAGGTGGTGAATTGTTCTTTGTTGAGGCCAACCTCGAGCGCGTCATTAATCAAATCAGCCCGTTCTAAAGAGTTTTGGTTCAAGAACAATTTGTCATGCATCTGCCAGAATTTCCCCTGTTTGTTGGCGCAGGAAGACGCTGCGGCGGCCAGACGGGCGTGGGGGTGGATGGTGTCGAGTGGGAAATCGCGCCATTCGTAGCGGATGAGTTCCGGATGTTCTGCGGCGATCGTGCGAATTGAAGGATATGCCTCGCGGGAAAACGGACATTCGAAATCGCCAAATTCCACAATGGTGAGTTTTGCATTTTCTGCACCAAGGTGTGGTGCATCTGCACTGTGGACGTCATGGCTGCCTTCTCGCACCGCAGCACCGGCCAGCTGTCCGGGAGTAAAGCTATTTTGGAATTGTGGCAACTGTGCGGTGCCGCCGTTTCGAAAATCGCGGTAGTAAAAAAGCGTTCGCCAAGCAATGGTAAAAAAGAATCCGACAAAAAGCAGCGCGGCCAGCAAACCAAAGACTGGCCCTGGGCGTTCGTACCACGCTTGTGCGCGAGGAGAAGGCATATAAAGAGTGAGGATAGTATAACATGGAACGGAGAAGCGAAACGCGAAACGTGTAACGCGAATCCTGTCGGCAATTTTTGGCACATTCCAAAAGCAGTGTATTCCATCCCCTTGTTGAAGGGGATCCACGGTGCCGACGATCCGACCTCTGGATCCCCGCCTTCGCGAGGATGGGAATGAAGAGGAAGACACCTTGTCTTCCCTCCGAAAAAAACCTAGAATAGACAACAGCAAGGGGGCATGCGCCCTCTTTTTGACTTCAGTGTGTCTGAGTATGGAAACTGTAGCATTGCAGGAGATAGGAACTGCCGTTGGGAAAGAAGTAGAAGTGCGTGGCTGGGCCTATAACGTCCGTTCTTCTGGTTCTATTGCCTTTTTACAGCTGCGTGACGGAACGGGGCGCATCCAGGCAGTTGTTTCAAAAAAGGAAGTGGATGAGGCATCGTGGGCTGCGGCGACCGAGGCAACGATTGAATCCTCGGTGGCCGTTACTGGCCTCGTCAAAGCCGAACCGCGTTCGCCGACCGGATTTGAATTGCAGGCACGTTCGGTCACGTTGCTTCAAAAGGCTGAAGAATATCCAATTGGGAAAAAAGAGCACGGTGTCGATTTTCTCCAAGAAGTTCGCCACCTTTGGCTCCGGACGCCGCGACAAGAAGCAATCATGCGTGTCAGAAATGAAATCGAGTTTGCGTTGCGGGAATTCTTCTATCAACGCGGTTTTCTTTTGGCAGATTCGCCAATCTTTACCCCAAATGCCGTCGAAGGGACGTCTGATTTGTTTGAAGTGCAGTACTTCGACCGCAAGGCGTATCTGTCGCAATCCGGGCAGCTGTACCAGGAGGCAACTTCTGCTGCGCTGGGAAAAACCTATTGTTTCGGACCAACCTTCCGTTCAGAAAAATCCAAAACGCGCCGCCATCTGACAGAATTTTGGATGCTAGAAGCCGAAGCGAGCTTCATGGATTGGGAACAGAACATGCAACTCCAGGAAGACATGCTCGTCTTCGTCCTTCGCCGCGTACTCGACCGTCGGGCGGAGGATCTGAAACTTTTGGAGCGAGATACTGCGCCACTCCGCGTTGCTGCAGAAGGAAAGTTCCCACGCGTTGACTACGATGATGCGGTGAAACAACTCCACAGCCTTGGTTCTGACATTGCGGATGATGATGACCTTGGTGCAGATGACGAGACAATTTTGACCAAGCAGTACGATCGACCAGTTTTCATCCATCACTATCCTGCCGTGGTGAAAGCGTTTTACATGAAGCCAGATGCGGCGCGGCCAACACGGGCGCTCTGCAGTGACTTGCTTGCACCGGAAGGATATGGCGAAATAAGTGGAGGCAGCCAGCGCATTGATGATCTGGCGCTCTTGGAGCAGCGGATCCGCGAGCACCAGCTTCCGATGGAAGCCTTTGCCTGGTATCGTGATCTACGGCGCTATGGCAGCGTGCCACATTCCGGTTTCGGGCTCGGGCTCGAACGAACCGTGAGTTGGATCTGTGGCCTTGAGCACGTCCGCGAGGCAATTCCGTTCGCACGGACGCTGCATCGTCTTGAGCCGTAAGTTTCTCGAAACACGCTACGTTACAAAACGCGAAACTCGTAACACCTAAGGTTTCGAAACGCGAAACGCGTAACGCAAAACCTGTCCGAGTCGGCGTTTCGCATTACGCGTTTCGCATTTTGTTCTTTATGAAGGGGGAAATATGAAAAAACAAGAAGGGGGAAAAAGCGTTCGTGCAAAACGAACGTCGACTGTCACACGCCGCAAGGCGCCGGTGGCAAAACGTCGTGTCGTTCGGCCGTCCGTTCGTCGTACTGTGCAAATTCTGCCAGCACGCGCAGAGACGCCTGGAAAAAAAGTCCGCGGCACTGGTGCTGCGCGGCTTGCAGAAAATTTGGTTTTGCTCACGCTGAGTTACCTCGTGCTACTCCTCGTGTTCTGGATTGCATTTGCAGCCTACTCGCTGGCTGTGTGGCAAAGCATCGTACCGCGCGTCCATGACTACCGTCTGTCTTTCGCGCCCGCTGTGCTGACAGGAGAATTGCCACCAGTTGCACCTCCAGATACAACGACGGATACGTCGCAACGTGTTGGAGCAACCGATGGCCTGCTCGTGATTCCGAGCACGGTACGAGACGGACAGATTTATGCGCCAGCCGGCGTTCCTGTGACGGTGGTAGTGACGATTCCGGAGGGGTATGAGAAACCGTGGTTGTCCACTATGGGTGATGGACTCCCGAGTCGTATTGAGAATGGAGTTCTGGTTTCAGAGACGAGCGATGGTGCAACATCGTTTACGACCACATCGAGTACGTTACAAAGCGGTGATCAGGTCTATATCTTTGCTTCTCCGTTGAACAATGCTCCAGGATGGTATACGGTCGGAAAAACATTTTTGGTTGAATAACTTTCTTGTATGCAGCGAACGTGGATTGGAGAAACAGTCGAACATGTGGGGGAAGAAGTGCTGGTATGCGGCTGGATTCACACCCGTCGCGACATGGGAAAACTGATTTTTCTTGATCTGCGCGATCGCACTGGCATCGTCCAAGTCGTCTGCACACCAGAGAAAAAGGAACTATTGGAACAGGCTGGCGGCTTGCGTTCGGAATACGTTGTCCGTTTGCGTGGCAAAGTGAATGCGCGGCCACCAAAGCAAGTCAACGCAGCAACACCAATGGGGAGTGTAGAAATTGAAGCGCTTTCTTTGGAGATTTTGAACGAAGCAAAAACGCCGCCGTTTGCTGTCGATGCTGATACGAGTGGGATCAATGAAGATCTTCGAATGACATATCGGTACCTTGATTTGCGCAGCGAACGTTTACAAAAAAATATTGCACTGCGCAGCATGTTCGTCCAAGCCTGCCGTTCTTTTTTGTTTTCCCAACGCTTTTTAGAAATTGAAACGCCATTGCTGACCAAAGCGACACCGGAAGGTTCGCGTGATTTTATCGTCCCGTCGCGTTTGCAGCCAGGAAAGTTTTTCGCGTTGCCACAATCGCCACAGCAGTACAAACAGTTGTTGATGGTCGCTGGATTTGAACGCTATTTCCAGACTGCCCGTGCACTTCGTGACGAAGACCCGCGTGCAGACCGTGGCTTTGAACATACGCAGATTGATATTGAAATGAGTTTCGTCGACCGTAATGATGTGATGCAAACGGTTGAAAACATGATTACCACCGTCGTCGAAGGCCTTGGCTTCACTATCAAAGAAAAACCATTCCCGCGCATTACCTACAAAGAATCCATGGCAAAACATGGTGCTGATAAATTTGATTTGCGCACGGAAGAAGATAAAAAAAATGGTATTTTGGCATACGCCTGGGTGATTGATTTTCCATTTTTTGAGAAGGATAGTGAAAGTGGTCGTTGGACGTTTACACACAATCCATTCTCTGCCCCGCTTCCAGAATTTTTGGACGATCATCTTGCTGGACGCAATATTGAAAACATCCTGACAACGCAATACGATCTTGTGTGCAACGGTTACGAATCCGGCGGTGGTAGCATCCGTGCGCATGATCCAGAAGTACTTCGTGCGACCTACAAAATCATGGGCTACAGCGAAGAGGAGATTGAAGCGTCTGTTGGGCACATGCTGAAAGCTTTTGGTTTTGGCACACCACCACATGGAGGGATCGCACTTGGGGTGGAACGCAACCTTATGAATTTGACTGGTGAAAGTTATTTGCGAGAAGTCCAGGCGTTTCCTATGACTGCATCTGGTCGTACTGCTGTGATGGATGCACCAAGCGTGCTTTCTGAGGTAGTACTGCGCGAGGCGGGCATCCGTGTGGAAAAGAAAGCGTAAAGCTGATTTGGAAAAGAAAGGAGGAGATTGCGGTATGCGTTTTGGTCATCTCCAACGATTTATTCTTCTACGCGCCTTTGAAACCCGCGGCCGTGTGGTGCGGCGCGGGCTTGAAGCGTTTTACAAAACACAGACGACACCTCCGAAACGTAAAGATCAGATTGGGGCGGTGACGCACACGCTCGAGCGTATGCTCGCGCTCGGGTTGCTCACAGCACTGTGCGTGCGTACTGCGGAAAAATGGTTTATAAAGGAGGTGCGCCTCACGGCACACGGACGTAGAGAAGCGTTGCGTCTTTTGGGAGAACAGCAGAAGTTGCCGTTGCGACGTGTGCTCTAAGTCAATAAGCAAAATGCAAAACGCGTAACTCGAAACGTCGATTCGGACAGGATTCGCGTTACACGTTTCGCGTTTCGAGACGTTCCGAGTTACGAGATTCGCGTTTTGCAGAACTCTATGTCCATTCCAAAACAGGTCACGTCGTATCTTGAGAAAAAAGGCGTGCGATATGAGATTGTGCCGCACAAAAAAGTCTTTACTGCCTACGATTTAGCGCAGACGTTGGGGCAAAGTTTGGAGACCGTTGCAAAGACGTTGCTGCTCCAAGTTCAACTCCCTGAGATTCGTTCGAAAGGGAAATACTACATTGTCGCGGTTCCTGCGTCGTACAAAGTGGAGCTTGAACGCATCAAGAAAACGTTGCACGCGACCGATGTGACGATTGCTTCGGAAAAGATCATGAAGAAATTGGGTATTGAGCCAGGCGCATTATCACCGTTCGCCGCATTGCATCAGCTCGAGTTGTTGATCGACAAAGCGTTATTGAAAAGCAAAGACGTCTTGGTGCGTGCGGGTAGTTTGACCGAGAGTCTTCGTCTGAAAAGTAAAGATCTGCATAAGATGGAACAGGCGATGGCTGGGGTGTTTGGCAAGAAGAGCGGGATAAAACTGCAAGCCAAACCAAAAGCCTCTACAAAGAAAGCGACAAAAAAGAAGGTTGGAAAAAAGACGGCACCAAAAAAGCGCACCGTCCGTTTGGCGCGTCCAAAAAAGGCGGCTCCTAAAAAGCGTTCCTGATAGCTTGCATGTCCCTGACTTTCAAAATCACTGCGTTTGAGGGGCCATTGGACTTGCTACTCCAAATGGTCGAGCAAGAACAGCTTGCTATCACCGAGGTTTCGCTGGCGCACGTCACCGACCAATACATCGAATATCTCGAACACACGAAGACAATTTCAAAAGAGGAATTGGCTGATTTTTTGTTGGTTGCCGCACGCTTGCTGCTCATCAAGTCGCGCATCTTGCTCCCACACATGGTCATGCCGCTTGATGAAAGTGGGATTTCACTTGAAGACCAGCTGCGGATGTATCAGCAGTTTGCCCATGCTGCCCAAGCGATCAACGGCATGATTCAGCAAAAGCGGTTTTTGTTCCCGCGCGAAAAGCCACCGGTACAGGTTGGCATTTTTCAGCCACCGCGCTCGCTTTCTGCAGAACGGCTGGCACAGATTTTTCATGAGCTCCTTCGTGCCATTGAGCCGATCATCCGTTTTCCGAAGGCGGCGGTCGAGCGCGCGATCTCGATCCAGGAAAAAATGCACGAAATCCGTTCGCTTCTCATCGCTCAAGGTGAACTGAGTTTCCATACGTTTGTCCGTGCCGCACATAGCACAACAGAGATCGTTGTTTCTTTTTTGGCGCTGCTTGAAATGGTCAAACAGCGAACAGTGCGCGTATCGCAGGAGGCATTATTTCATGATATAACAGTGGCACACGACACACAGTCGTCATAGCCTTTTTTTGTTGTTGGCGTCCGTCTCCCTATGTCTCTTTCTGCAGATATTGAAAGCCTGTTGTTTGTTTCACCGAAGCCGCTTTCTATAAAAAAATTGGCTGAGCTTATCCAACAGCCTGCTGCTGCGGTGGAAGAAGCGCTCAAAGTATTGCAAGCAACCTACAGTGGACGCGATGGCGGGATCTTGCTTGCCCAAAATGGCATGGAGTATCAATTTTTGACAGCGCCTGCCCAAGCACCGCTCGTTCAGGCATTTTTGAAAGATGATGCAACTGGTGATCTCACCCGTCCTTCTTTGGAAACACTGACGATCATTGCCTATCGCGGCCCAGTAACAAAGGCCGAGATCGAACAGATTCGCGGGGTGAATTGCAGTTTGATTCTCCGCAATCTCTTGATTCGCGGACTTGTCTCTACCGAAGAAGATCAGAAAACATTGCTTCCTTCGTATCGTGTCACCATGGATTTTTTGCGGTTCCTTGGTGTCGGTTCTGTCGAGCAGTTGCCAGACTATGAACGGTTGCGTGCCGACCGTGCACTGCTCGAATTGCTGACACCACCTCCTGCGCCGGCGGCGGAAGGCTCAACGGAGGCAGCGTAAGCTATGCAGGTGTTTCTTTTTGCCCAGCTCCTTGTCCTCGTCTTCATTCCTTTGCTGGCACCACGAGCAGCGGCAGCGCCAAGCACAGCAGCGGACAGCGATGTTGCGGCGATCCTGCACCAAGCGGCCACCACGCCACACAGCCAGCTTGAAGCATTTGCTGGATTGCCACTTGCGGCGGATCGTCCATCGTTGGCACTTCCGGTGCGAAAAGATGGCCGCGATCTTGGGCCAGTGATCCCTGCGAAAAGTGTCATTGTCTTGGATGAAAAAACAGGCGCGGTCCTCTTTGTAAAAGATGGTGACCGCAACCACGCCGTTGCCTCGTTGTCGAAATTGTTGACCGCGCTTGTTGTTACGGATGCGGCACCAGATTGGCAGGCGGCGGTAACGATTGTCCCAGAAGATTTGCGTGGCGGCGGGATCGAATATTTTTTGGTTGGCGACCGCGTGACCGTGAAAGATCTTTTGTATACCTCGCTCGTTGCATCATCGAATACAGCGACGATGGCTTTTGCTCGCAGCACCGGTCTCACTCCAGAAGCATTTGCAGCACGCATGAACGAAAAAGCCGCATCCCTCGGTGCATCTGGCGCACATTTTGTTGAACCAACCGGGTTGAACAATCAAAATCAAGGGAGCGCGAAAGATGTGGCACGGATTGCTCATGCAGCCTTTCTTGTTCCCGAGATAGTCCGCGCGGCAAGCCGCGACGCATACGCTCTGTCAGTCACTACATCTCGGGGGCAGCGGACACGGACAGTCAAATCGACAGATCTTTTGCTGAACAGTATTCTGAACGCCGATCCATATCGCATCATCGGCGGCAAGACGGGGACGCTCGGAGAAGAAACTGGGTTCCATGTTGCGTTGTCAGTCACAGCGAAAGAAAAGGGTCAGACCATCCTTGTTGTCGTACTGGGAAGCGATACACAAGCCGGACGGTTTCAAGATGCAAAACAGTTAGCGTTGTGGGTGTTTGATGCGTACGAGTGGCCGGTCAGCGGTCAGTAGGAGTTGCTTCCAATGTCGTCATTGCGAGGAGCGCCGAGCGACGCGGCAATCCAGTCGGATCGGGACGCTTTCAAATCGTCGACTGGATTGCGCGACCCAAAGGGCACCCTTAGGGTTCGTCCCCGACAGACACCTCGCAATGACAATAAAATTTGCCCTTTCTTTTTTCTATGCGTATCGGAATTGATTGCCGAACCATGTTGAACCCTGCCGGCGGGGAGCGGGCGGGGGTGGGGCATTATGTGTTTTTTCTGGTCCGCCACTTGTTGCGGCAAGACAGGAAAAATACCTACGTCCTTTTTTTTGATGAACGGTTCCCACGAGAAGAAGCAAAAGCGATCGCTACATCGGGCAAGCATGTGGAAACGGTTTTTTTTCCACTTGGTCGCTATAAGAAATTCCTTCCTGTTGCCTACAGCCACTTTTTGGTTGCCGCAGTCATGGAGCAGAAGAAACTAGACGTCATTCATATTCCCGGTGGTGCCATGCCGATGGGGTTGCATATTCCGACCATCGTAACCGTGCATGATCTTGCAATCTACGCACACCCGGAATGGTTTCCAAAACAGGATCTTTCAACCAAGGTCACGTATCCACGAACGTTGCGCGTTGCCGATCATTTGATTGCTGTTTCTGAAACGACGAAAAAAGATGTGGTGCAGCGATTTCATATTTCTCCACGCCGCATTACCACCGTCTATCCTGGGGTGGACCGTACTGCTGATGATGCTGCGCTGCACGCGTCCATAACCCGCACGTTGCGTCTTCGAAAGCCATATGTCCTTTTTCTTGGGACGCTTGAGCCGCGGAAAAATATCCGCACCGTCATTGAAGGTTTTGTTGCGGCTTGGAAAAAGGATCGCATTGTCCAAGAAATGGAACTCTTACTCGCTGGCGCTCCAGGATGGGCTGATGGGGGAGCACAGGTTGCGGTAAAAAAGGCGGCGGTGCAAACAAAAGGTGCAGTTCGCATGCTCGGGTATGTTTCTCGGGAAGAGAAGCGTGCGCTACTCCAGTCAGCACGGATTTTTGTTTTTCCTTCGTTTGCTGAAGGGTTTGGATTACCGATTATTGAAGCGCTAGCGCTTGGTATTCCGACCATTATTTCTGATATTCCTGTCTTCCACGAAGTGGCGGCACACGCAGCGTTTTTTGCTGATCCGAAAAAACCAGCTGCTTTTGAAAAAGCATTGATTCGTGTCGTGTCCGATGGTGTTTTGCAACAACGACTGTCCATTGCTGGAAAAAAGCGGGCGGCGTTTTTTTCTTGGGATAAAACCGCACGCCAAACTCTGGCAATCTATCGAAAGGTTGGTGCGAAAAAGAGATAAAAAAAGCGCCCCGATACAACCAGAGTTGGTCGTGTTCGAGACGTATCGCGCGCTGCCGTCGTCTAGAGGTAGTCTATGAAAGAAGGGGGCTGAATTGTTTGGTCCGGAGTCCGCGGGGCTCCATCTTTTGGTTGGAATCTGTTTGTTTCGGTTGCCGAACCGTCTCCTGTTGTTGTCTTTTTCGCTTCGTGTGGACTGCGTCGGAGCGGGAGCATATCTACGGAATACATGCTTTTCCTTCACCCACCCTGTTCTATCTACTGTTCAGGAATGGGAAGAAGGAGCCTACACAGTTTTCCAGTTTTTGTCAATGGGCGGCAACAGAACCCGCATTCTACAATCAATGCACCACCCCCTCCGTCTTTTGTCCCCAAGGACATACCATTTGGGGATATGCAAGAAAGTCCTTTCACGAAGACGGAGCGGGAGAAGATTGAGCTGTATCTCAAAGGAAAGACACCGCTTCGTCAGATCGGTCGTTGGCTCGGTCGTAACCATGGAGTGGTGAGTCGAGAGGTGAAAAGAAACAGTAAGAGAGACGGAGTCTACTCTGCGGTCTTTGCCGAAGCACTCGCAGAAAGGCGACGAAGGACGCGGGTGGGCAGGAAAAGGAAACTGGATACGGATGATCTGCTTCGTCAGCACGTCATTGCAGAACTCAACGCAGGCAAAAGTCCAGACGCGATTGCAGGACGACTCAAAGAACGACCACTTCCCCATGTGTCCGGCCACACCGTGAGCCACGAAACA
>CALRHY010000021.1 GCA_943359495.1 Candidatus Uhrbacteria bacterium RIFOXYB12_FULL_58_10 | reverse complement strand
GAAACGTTGAGCGAGTTCTCCCGGCCCCAAAATCCTTTTTCGGTTCCTTTTGGGATTCGCCAAAAAGGAACGTCGGACGATGTTTCGACTTCCCTAAGTAATCTTCAACACTTTCCGGATCCGTGCGACCGTGTCCGCCGGCACAAAGTGCGCTTTGATCAAATAATCAACCGCACCAAGTTTAATACCGCGGTCGACATCTTCTTTTTGACCAAGATTGGTCAACATAATGACGGGAATGTCGCGAAGCGCCGGCACTTTTTTCAACTCTTCTAAAACCTGAAATCCGTCCATTTTTGGCATCAGGATGTCCAACAAAATAATGGCCGGCTTTTCACTGGCTGCCATACTGAGCCCGGCCGCGCCATCCGCAGCATGGACAACAGTAAAGCCTTCGATGGCGAGCTTGGTCGAATAAATTCCTGCAAGAAAAGCATCGTCTTCGACCAACAATACCTTGACCTTCGTCTTGCTCGCGGTAGGTTTCTTTGCGACGGACGTTTTTGCAGTTGCCATAAAAGAGTGGTGCGCGTGCGCGCAAAACATTACACCATTGGATTTTCTTCAGTAATACGCAAGACTTCTTCGACCGTCGTCAGTCCCTCAAGCGCTTTCAAAATGGCATCTTGGCGCAGGGTGATCATTTCTTGCCGCGCCGCTTCGGCTTGGACATCTTGCTGCTTGAAACCGCTGACGACGATACGCTGCAGCTGCCGCGTCATCAACAATATTTCAGCAACGGCAACGCGCCCGGCATAACCGCTGGCGTGGCAAGAATCGCAGCCAGTCCCCCGCCAGAAAGTCAACGTGCCATCTGGCTGTGTTTTGTCTGTCAAAAAATGTTTCGGAACGCCACGCAATTCTTCGCGAAAACGATTGAGCTCATGTTCAGGAATTTCTTCCGGCGCCTTACAGTCTTGGCAAATCTTCCGCGCCAATCGCTGAGCAACGGCAGCATTCAACGTTGCCGATAGGAGAAACGGTTCAACACCAAGGTCAACCAAGCGCGGGATAACACCGAAGACATCGTTCGTGTGGATCGTTGAAAAAATCAAATGTCCAGTCAATCCAGCATGCACCGCGAGCTCGGCCGTTTCTTTATCGCGGATTTCACCGACCATAATGACGTTCGGATCTTGGCGTAACAAGGAACGCAAACCAGAAGCAAACGTGTAGCCGATTTCTGGACGGATCTGCGATTGATTCACGCCGTGGATATAATATTCCACCGGATCTTCGAGCGTGACAATGTTCAATCCTTCGCTGTTTAAAATGCTGAGTGATGTGTACAAGGTCGTCGATTTTCCTGAACCAGTTGGCCCCGAGACGAGGAACAATCCGTGTGGCAAACGAATCTGCGACTCAATCATCTTAACGTGCTCCGGACGGAACCCAAGCTGGACCAGCGTTGGCACACCAACTGCAGTATCCAAAATACGCATGACCACTTTTTCATTGTCGACAACGGGAAGCGTGGAGACACGAAAATCAATCACCTTGCCGTTGACGCTCTCCGTAATGCGGCCATCTTGCGGCGTTCTGCTTTCGTCCAGTTTTAAACTGGCCAATACTTTAATACGCGAAATGATTGCTGGATGGACAATGTCCGGCAAACTCAAGACCGTTTTGAGTACGCCATCAATACGATAGCGAATACGAGTTTGTTTGCCGAGCGGTTCAATATGGATATCCGACGCGCCTTGTTCGACGGCGTAGCGCATGATCGTCGCGACCATCGAAGAAACCGGTGCGCCGCGGACGACTTGTTCAAGCGATTCACCACCGCGAATGGCTGGCGTCACGGCTTGCTCTTGTTCTTCAAACTTATTCTTTGCCGCTTCAAGTGCGCGCGCCACTTCGCTCTCCAACTGTTCATACCGTTTTAAAACTGCAACAAAGGACTCTTCGGAAATGGTTGCGAAACGCGCGGTTTTCTTTTGGCTTTGCGCAATAAAATCCATGGTCTGAACCGCCTGAAAATCGGTCGGATCGACCATGCCAATCCAAAGCTCCTGAGCTTTTTCTTCGTAGGCTACTGCCCGCAGTGCTTCGGCCTGCTCACGCGGGATGCGTTGCACGATCTCGCGAGACACATCATCTTCACGAAGATCGCGATAGGGAATCCCGCTAATGTTGGCACGGCCTTGTGCAATCACTTCGCCCGAAACACCAGCTTTCAGCAGTGCCTCTTCCGGACGCATCCCTTGCCCAAGAAGCAACTCCGCCTCAGTGCGTTGGGTGCTGCTTATCGTATCGTCAGCAGTCAACTGTTCGATGATGCTTTTCATAAAGAAAAGGGTGTGGTGGTTGCCGCTTCGGGTACCGGAAGAAGTGGAACGATCTCCAGTGGAACCGTCGGCGCTACCAGCGTCATTTCTGTAGGGGTACTGGTTGCAAGTGGAGCAAGTGCCGCGAATGGATTGGGCCGACCAAAACGAATACTTGCTTCAATCGGAAAACCACGTGGCAAGACAAGCTGTTGAAATGCAGAACTGCGTAACAATGCAAGATCGACTTTTTGTTCTACTGCGACGGTTCCCGTTTCCAAAACAACGGTATCACGCACAAAAAAATACCAAAGTGCAGCCGCAGCAATGCAGGCACATACCAAAATGCCGAGAAACGCTGGGCGAAGGGGTTGTGTGCGTGGGCGTGCTTGCATACTAGCGTGATGCTTGCGTTACCGTATTCGACAAAGCATAGGCACGAATCGTCAGTGTATAACTGGCAGTCTGTGGATTAAAGGCGATGGCAATAACATCCAGGAGGCGCAAATTGTGTTCGATCGCGACCAACAAGCGGCGGAATGCTAAATAATCACCGCCATGCACATTCAATGCAACATGTTGGACACCGATACCCGGCAATCCACGGACAACATCTTTGGCGGGAATGACATCTAAGGCAATAATTTCCATGCCTGATTGGTGCACCAGCGCATCAAACATGGCGAGCAAGCCCGGCACGTCTGGCGTTGCTGGGACTGCGATTGCGACTTTCTTTTTTACGTCCATATCCAGTTGCTGGACTTGCCGCACCAGATCGCTTGCGGCAACCACCTCTTGCTGCTTGGTTCCAAACTGCCGTTCTGCAGTTGCGACAGAATACTGTCCATCAGTACGAATGGTTTCGAGCAATGGACCAAGAAAAAAGAAATACCACGCACCGAGAAGTGCAAAACTACAGGCAGCGATCGCAGACAGCGGATGTTGCCCGAGACGCGCCGCAAAGGATTTTTTTTCGCGTTTTCCTCGCGGGGTAATCATAGCCCTGACGCGCTATCGTTTTCTGCCACAATGAGATGCGGATTAAAACGGATGGTCAACAACAAGTGTACTCCTTTAAGCGCACCCGTTGGGCCAAGTTCTGTGGTGATCCCGGAAACATGGACTTCTTCGATGCCTTGGACTTCAGAAAGATGCTGGACTTGTTCCGCAATCACCCGATAACTGCGGGCATCTGCTTGAAGCAGCACCGTATTCAAACCATCCGTCGCGATCTGCACATAGGCAATGTCTTGGTGCGTATTTTTTTCAAGCAGTGCAAAAAATTGCGACCAAGCAAGATGTCCATCCAGCAAGACCTGCAGTGTCTGGACTTGTTTCGCAAAAAGCCGTGCTCCGTCCAAAGACTGGCGCATCGATGCCAAGGATTCTTGTGCCGCTTGGCCCTGTGCGATCAACGCTTCTGTTTTTCCTTTTTCTGCATGGACATACCAAAGCGTTCCAGTGGTCCCAACTAAGAGTAAGACAAGCACGCCAGCGCCGAAGGCAAGTGTTTTCTTCCATTGATTACGAATAAATCCAGCACCTTCCTGACGCATGGTCGGGATCAACGATACACGAAGGCCTGGCGCATTCTGATCCGCAACATCATGCACACGCGGTGCGGCTACTGGCGCGTGGACAGCTGCTGGACGCGGTTGCGGTTCCCGTTCGAGGGTCTGAGGACCCCTCAGGGTCTCGAAGACAGGACGACGTTCGTTCCGCACCACCGGCGGAAGAGGCGCCGATCTTTGCGGCGCTAGTGCGACAATGGGTGGCTGTACCAGTTTTGTTTGGGGCGCTGTTGGATTTGATCGAACAGACAACGGCACCGTTTCTTTTATGATCGATGGGCGCTGTGTAATGGCTGGTTCTGCCGCAGGGACATGCATTTTTGGTGCGGCCGCTGGAGCAATGGGGATATTTGACGGAACCACGGCTCCATTTCCTACTCCTGCACTTTTGACAGAAGACATCGCGCTACGTTCTGCCTGCATCATGCTCCCAACGGATGACAGTGGGCTCTTTTGCTGTGTTTGTGAAACTGCGGGGCCAGCAGGCGCTGACGCACCACCAACTTTCTTAGCCTTCATTCCAAAAAGCGAAGAAAAAAATCCTGGCTTCTTTTTTTCTGGGGTCAGCGTCGCTCCCGCGCCCAAGCCCGCGCTGATATCCGTTTGCGGAATATGAAACGCTAAGTCTTCTCCCGTGCCGGAAGTCTTTTTTTGCGTATCCCCCTTTTTCCGCATCTCCTCTGGGAGGAGACTAATGTCAGCCATACAAGCAGGCTATTCGATATCGCGCATACCTAAACCAATCGCCACAGAAAATCGCGGCCCAACCTCATCCAAAAACGGACGTACTTCTTCTGGATACACCACGCGCGCCCAAGGATCTCCGACGTATGTCTTGAATCCCAAAGCACTACCGATGGTTTCGGCCAATCGAGGAAACGGCGCACCACCGCCGGTCAGCACCAACTTTTCAATTTTTCCAGACCACCCTTGCTGGCTCGTATATAAAGTAAACACGTAGCGGAGCTCGTTGACAATCGTCGCAATCAACTGCTCCATCACTTTGGGCAACCCTTGCTCAGGCAACATCCCACCAAGCGATCCGATATCGTGCTTCATTTGTTCGGCGGCAGGCAGTGGCATCTGCATTTGCGCAGCAATAGCCCGGGTAAACGAAAGGCCGCCGACATCGATTGAACGAGAAACTGCAGGTACACCTTTTTCAATCACCGAAATACTGGTGCGTACGGCGCCAATGTCCACGAGAACGATAGTTGAAAGGTCCCGACCAATCAACGAACGGATCAAGGCGAGCGGTTCCGTTTCAAGCGAAATCAATTCGAGTCCGGCCAACTTAAAAATCTCGACATATTTTCGGACCATCACCGCTTCTGCTGCTGTCAATAACACTTTTGTGGTTTTTGGACCCTCTTCGATAATTTTATAGTCGAGCACCATTTCCTCGAGCGGCCTTGGCGTAATTTTTTTTGCTTGCAGTTTGATCGCCGCGTCTAACTCCTTCTTTTTTGTCACCGGCACATTCAAAGAAAGGACGGAACTAAAAACGTTCGAAACCGGAATGCCGGTAATCGCTCGCTTTGAGCTGCATTTTGCTTTGGCAATGATTTTTTTAATCAATGCTGCTGTCTCTTGCGGTTGATCGAGTGGCGATGGACCAATCTGTTCAGGCAAGCGCTCAGCAAAGCCGTAGGTAACGAGGCGCGCTCTCCCCTTTTCGTTGGCAAGCTCAACCACTTTGATACCACCAGCGCCAATATCCACGCCGAGGTAGGTTTGTAATTTTGTTCCTCCAAAAATTCCCATAGCCCAAGTCGCAGGATGATGCGCGTTCATCGCAGTATACCACGCATGCAACGGTTACTGTAACTGGAAATGCGGCAAGGCCTTCGTGACATCGCCAAGACCAGGCGGAGGATTCAAAACAGAGCGCGCATCGTAGAGAATTTGTTCTGATCCTTGGGATGGGCCAGTAAAGGTGCGCTGCAAGGCAAACCCTTTTGCAACCACCGGGCCGTAGACAGTAAGCGGAAGATCTTGGGCACCATTGGTCCCCGAATCAAACAACTGCTCAGCAAAAACAATGCCAGAAAACATGGTGACACTCGGATCAATATGCACATTGCCCCCCATCCCGTTTGAACCAATGACAATCCAACCAATGCTTGGGATTGCTGAGAGCGTTGGTGTACTGACGGGGGTGTAGGTAACGTCGGCTTTGACCGTCAAATCCCCTTTGACAATAACGAGCCCTGCCCCAGATTGCCCACCGACACCAGCCGAAAAGACCATCGGGTTCGAAATCGTCAAGTTTCCTTCGATGTAGAACACCCGTCCACCCAACACCCCCGACCCAGGAATATCCGTTTGATCTCCCGCATATGACGTCACTGGACCATGCAGCCCTTTCACAATACGATCCACTGGAATTTGACCGAGCAGACTCGCGTAATTACTTGCACCAGTTGGCGCATTCACTGCCACTGTCGTCACTGGATTTGCACATTGCCCAGTCGGATCTGAAACAAAATTAGTCACGGTGCCTACAGAAGACAAAAGACAAAACGTCGCATTGTACTGCTGCACGGGTGGAAGATAGGTCGCTTGTAAACCTTTTTGCCCATAGATGTCGCTCAGCAAAGATTGCAGCCACGGGAAATAGGTTGGGTTGCAAAGCTGGACGCCATTTTTGGTAGGACATTGCGCGTCAATGATACAAGAAATGCTTGGATCAGCAGCACACTTGCCAGTACAAAGAGCATTGCAAGACGCGTCTGCACAATCAATGCCTGGGTCTGTGAAATCGTTATCTATAAAATCCGAGCAACAATTTGTCCCTGGCTGACACGTGGCAATATGTGCTTCGTCTGCAGGACAGGTACCAATACCAAAACAATCGGGATCCGCGCAGTCAAAAAGCGTGTTCTGATCGTCATCAATACTATTGCTGCAACAGGCCACCGCGCCGCCAGGATCAGTACAAGCAGTTTCTACTGCAGGGCAACCAAGCGCGGGATTTGCTTTACAGCTCACATCACTGCAATCAACGAAGCCATTCCCATCATTGTCACAACCGTCTCCACAGACCAACAAAGCATTTTCTTGTCCACAGACATAGGGAACAGCACATGATGCCGGCCCTTGCTGCCCAGTACAATCAGGATCAGCACAATCAACCAACAGATCTTTGTCATTATCAAACCCGTCTGCACACTGAACCTCGGTCCCAAGTAGCGTCGATGGGGAAAAATCTACCCAGCCAATACCCGTCCCGTCATTGTTCCCATTCCAGCCAAATCCAGAAACCGCGCCAGATTGTGGATCAGCAGTCACTTGATAGGCAATACAGCCATTGGACATGTCTGCACAATTCAAAGAAATCCAACCGCGATTTCCAAGCGTGACCAGTAGTGCCCAGCCATGCGCCTCGTGCGTCAACGTGTCTAATGTCGCATACGGCTGCCCACCTTCTGGAGTATTCCCCGCAATGCCAGAACACGTCGCACCAAAACAAACCCAACCAATATTCGAAGACCACGCCCAACCCGAAACCGTATCGCCTCCCGTCACATCGACCCCATATCCGTTCTGCACGCACGATCCATCAGAAATGCAATTCATCGCAATCCAGCCGGTCGTACCAGACCAGATTGCGCCGCGCCAGAGATCTGTTGTGGACGCAAACACTCTTTGACTGGATAGCAAAAAAAATGCGCTAGCAAGCACCATCAAAAAAAATCGCCACACACCACACTGGTGGTTCATACGACGGTATCGTAGCACAGTATGACCTTCTTTTCTCTTACGCAAAATTTACTTTCCTAACCCCAACGCTCGATCAATCGCAATATTCACCTGTGCATCCGCTTCTTTATTCCGTTCACGCGGCACGTGATGAAAATGCACAACACGAAATGAGTGCATTAAATTACGGATGCGAAGATAGAGCGGGGCGAGGCCGGCGTTTTTCACACGGTAGATCCCCTTCATTTGTTTCACAATCAATTCAGAATCCATGTAACAATCCACCTCTTTTGCACCGAGATCACGAACGGTTTCGAGTGCACGAACGACAGCGGTGTATTCGGCGATGTTATTGGTTGTCTTCCCCAAATATTCTCCAAACGCAACAATCGTCGTCTCTCCCGATTTGACGACGATACCAGAAGCAGACGGGCCTGGATTACCGCGCGAGCCGCCATCGGTAAAGGTAATAAGTTTTTCGTGAGGCATATGTTGATTTTTTCTTTGTCTTATTCTTTTTATGCATGAACAACCGCTGATCGCATATCCACCACCTTCAACTGCAACTCGCGATTCCCCTTCCACTCATTCACATCAACGGTGAAGATCGCATCAATCATAGCACCTGGAAAGAGTTCTGCCGCCATGCTGCCGAAACCGAAGGCGATCATCTTTCGTTGTTCACCGGAGTGGTGGGCAACGGAAAGACGAAGATGCTTGCCTTCGCTACCGACGGTGCCACAGTCGACGATGCGCAATTTTTTTGCACAAAAACGCGGCTCCATATTGCCGATGCCGAATGGTTCAAATTGGCGGACCGTTTCATAAAACTCCCAGGTCACTGCTTCGAGAGCGATCTCAGCATCAATGGCAAGCGTGGGCTTCAGTTCTTTACCGGCAAATGCAGCAGACGCATGGTCGCGCAACTTTGTTCTGAGATCATCCACCTTCCCCTCTTTGACCGTAAAGCCACAGGCTTGCGGATGGCCACCAAATTTTTCAAAGACGTCTGGGAATGATTGCATTGCTTCGACAACGTGATAACCAGGAATACTTCGACCGGATCCGACTGCCCGCTCCCGAAGAGAAACGGCAAAAACCGGGCGAAAAAATTGTTCGGCAAGGCGGCCGGCGACAAGTCCAACAAGCCCGGGCGGCCAATCGCCAGCAACAACGATTGCAGCATCTTGTTCCCAACCATTCGTTATCACTTGACTGCGCGCTTCAAGAACACACTTCTCTGTCTGTCGCTGACGGTCGGCGTTCGTCTCATGGAGCGCGGCGGCAAACGAGGTCGCAAGAGTAGGATCTTTTTCCATCAGTACATCAAAACTGCGGCGTGCATGATCCAACCGTCCTGCCGCATTGATTCGAGGCGCAATTTGAAAACCAATAGTGTTCGCATCAATCGCATGTTTCGGAACGCCATGCTCATCAAAGACGCCAGCCGCTTCCATGAGTTTTTGCAGTCCCACACGCTTTGTCTTGGCGAGGACAACCAAACCAAACTTCACCAATGTCCGCGTTTCACCAAGCAGCGGTACCATGTCAGCGACGGAAGAAATGGCAACGAGATCAAGCAGCCATTTATCAAATCCCGGGGCTGGTGGAGGGAATCCTGCGGCTTCAGCGCGGGCTTGCAACGCTTGGACGAGCTTGAACGCCACGCCCCCGCCCGCAAGCCCATCCCATGGATATGATTCGCCTGGTACTTTCGGATGAATCGTCGCAAACGCCTGCGGCAACACTGCTGGCATGGCGTGGTGATCGGTGATGATGACGTCAATTCCGCCAGCCTGAGCAATGGTGATCTCAGCAGTATTCGCGATTCCGCAATCACAAGTAATAATGACGCGCACACCGTCGGCAATGGCCTGCGTCACCGTATCAGTATTCAATCCATAACCGTCCCGTTCGCGGTGCGGCAAAAAAACTGCGACATCTGCACCGAGCGACTCCAACATCGTGACGGTCAGCGTTGCTGCGCAGATTCCGTCGGCATCATAATCGCCATGGACAAGAATTTTTTGCTTTTCACGGATCGCGACAAACAAACGCGCGACCGCCTTTTCCATGTCGCGAAACAAAAAAGGATCGTGCACGTGCACGCGGTAATCCGGCGCAAGAAATTCATCCACCTGTGTCTGCGTCACCAACCCGCGATTTTGCAAAAGCTGGATCGTTGAAGGTGACAATGCGGGAAATTGTTGACGAACGTCATCGTTGATCGGTTCTGCCACCACCCATTCACGCTGCATACAACAGTGTCGTCATATAAATATTTGTCATCCCGAGGGAAGTCGGAGCGACGAGGGACCTTCCTCTTACAACCGCTACCGAGAGTGTTGAAGAAATCTTCCAAACAGACGCAAGTATCGGAAAGTGGAAGATCCTTCCTTCCGTCAGGATGACGGATTCTTTTTATTTCCTACTCCCGATACATATCCTCCCGCGTCATCGGCACGCGTGCGTTTCCTGTCGCGTCATTTTTTGCAGCCAAGACCTGATAGATATTCAAGACATTTTCATCAAACGAAAGCGCGAAACCAAGCAGGTACAAACGCCAGGAGCGCAAAATCTCAGTCGATACATATTTTGCCGCCTCTGTTTCCTGTTCCTG
>CALRHY010000020.1 GCA_943359495.1 Candidatus Uhrbacteria bacterium RIFOXYB12_FULL_58_10 | reverse complement strand
ACGATTTAAAATGGTACGGACCGGCACCGATCGGTTTCAAATTATACTCGGCAAGCTGTGCACCCGTTGGAGCGACGTCACGCCAGACGTGAGCAGGGAGGATGCCAATGGTGAGCGTAGTCAAAAACGAAGCGGATGCTTTTTCGACGGTAAATCGTACCGTACGATCATCCACCCGTTCGGCCTTCACGCCGCGAAACGCTCCGGTAAGTGGACTTTTGTAATTCGGATCTTGCAAAACGTTCAGGGTAAAAAGAACATCATCGACCGTCAACGGTTCGCCGTCATGCCAGGTCAAACCATCTTTGAGACGGAAGGTGTATTCGGTCCCATCGCCAGAAACTTCGTACGACTCAGCGAGATCAGGCACAAGCTGGCCGTCGCCGGTAAACGTCATAATGCCGGCATACATGAGCCGTGTCAGATCAGCATCGACGTCGTTGCGCACGGCATACAATGGATTCGGAAGTGACGGCGTCCCGACGACCGCTTCCACATATTCGCCACCATGTGCTGGGACAGGAACAACGTGGTCAAGCCACACACGTACTCCTAAAAACAAAACGCAGGTTGCCAGAATACCACTCGACCAACGAACCATTACCCGTTCGTATGGCGTCAGGACGGAAGAAAAATACTTGAGCTGCCGCCATGCAGGAAAGCGACGGTCACGCATCTGCACCACCAGTCGGCGGTTCAAATCTCCGTGTCCGGATACGACAGAACGTGCGGCGCGTACGCGACGGAAAAGCTGTTTC
The DNA here is from genome assembly GCA_943359495.1 of Candidatus Uhrbacteria bacterium RIFOXYB12_FULL_58_10. Classification (GTDB taxonomy): domain Bacteria; phylum Patescibacteriota; class Patescibacteriia; order 2-12-FULL-57-11; family 2-12-FULL-57-11; genus CALRHY01. The sequence goes on along the minus strand of CALRHY010000020.1, from coordinate 10,102 downwards.
ACCGTGCCAAAGACACGGGCGATTCGATCCCGAAATGCGGCCATGGATTCCGAAAAAAAAATTTCAAACGACCATTACCGAATAAAGGCGTTGGCCAGAGCGGTACCGAAAAACAGGACACAGAGAACGATGGTGGCGCGGAACAGCACACGTTCCACCCCGCGCTTGGTGCGGTAGACATTCGAATCGCCACCAAAAGCCATCCCAATACCCGAGCCGCGGCCCTGCAAAAGCACGGCGACAGCGATAAGAAGCGAGAGGACAATCAAGGCGATATTGAGTGCAAGATGCATAAAAAGCAAGAAAAATGCCCCTAGAACTGCACGAGCAGCATAGCCGAAAAGGAGGTGGGCGTCAATTGCTTCCCATCCCCGCGCAGGCGGGGATCCACGGTGTCGGTTTCGACACCGTTTCCGACCATTCTTTTGGCGAATCCCAAAAGAACCAAAAAGATTTTGGGGGATGGCGAAACTCGTATTATGAATGCGCCCTCCGCGAGTTCTTTCTTTGGAAGTCTTACAAAGAACAACATCGCTTACAGTCTGTCACATGGCTGATTGAGCAACTGGCTCTGGGCAGAACCAAGGAGCTCAAACAGTCGCCGTCCCCCAAACCCCCTAAGGGCATCGAAAAACTACGCCGTTACCGCAGGCAACTCCAAATGAGTCAAACTCCACGCACTGGTCAGCGCGTGTGTTGCGACGCGCAGCGATGGGCCGAGGAAGAGGCGGTGGGCGTCGGCGAGGGGGGCGTCGAGGAGGAGGCCGAGAACCGTGCGCGCGTCGGCAGTGAGCGGGGTGGCATCAAGGGCAACGCCGCGAATTTTGCAGTCAACACAAACAACGCCGCCGTGGCGAATGGTAAAAGCTGCTTGTGCGCCAGGGACAGACACACGGCAACGGACGCAGCGTTCGAGATCAGGACGAAAACCGAGACGTGCAAACACTTTCCACTGCATCGCTAAGACCAAACGCCCGTCAGCAAGGGCTTGTGCTGAGGCATCAGCAACTGCTGCGAGATATTCTTGAAGCAAACGAAACAACGCACCATCACGCTCCCCTGGTCGGACAGCGCGGTCAAGAAAACTGGTCATCGAAAGGACTGCATATTGGCGTTCGTACGAATCCCGCACGGCACCAAACGTCTCTAACGGTGCAGCACCCGCAAGCCGATCAAAAGAACGGCCACGTACGACAAACACGTCTAAGACACCGGTGTGTTCCATATCCCCCGCAAGTTTGGAAAGGATTTTCCGCGAACCAGTCGCAAACAATTCCAGCTTTCCACGATCTTCAGATAGCACGCTATACACCCGATCCGTTTCGCGGACCGCGCGCTTCACGAGGGGGATAACATGTGTACGAAAAGTGTGGGACACAATTTTTTATTCTTTTACAACGTCTATCGTCCTAATCCAGTTGTGTCATCCCAGCGAAGGCAGGGATCCACGATATCGGTGTCGACCCGTGGATCCCCTTCTTCAAGGGGACGACAAACTTTTTACAACACCGGCCGTTGCATATCTAAATACGTCTGCAAAATTGCCGCCGCTGCAGTCGCGTCACGGTCGCCACCAGTGATCGGCGTTTCGCGATCGGCAAGGGCACTGCTAAATCGTTCGTCGACAAAAAAGACAGGGATGGGCGCGCATGCAGTTTCCAACGCGACACCAAAAGCACGAACATGTTCTGCAGCCTGGCCGCGCTCTCCAGCAAGCGTCGTCGGTTCGCCAAGCACGACGCCGGAAACATCTTCTTCCTTGATCAAACGGCACAACGCAGCAATAACCTCTGCCTGTTTTTCTTCCTTCAATGTCCGCAACGGAAGCGCCAAGCGATTTTCCATATCGCCGATTGCCACGCCGACTCGTTTTGTGCCGTAATCGATACCGAGAAAGCGCATACAAATATTCTGTCATTGCGAGGGAATGTGCCGTACCTGACCGCGGCAATCCAGTCGCGATGTCGACTCGTCGGCACCGACTGGATTGCCGCGTCGCCAGGCGCTCCTCGCAATGACGATAGCCGGCTACACCGGCAGCGGCGTAATAATATCGAAGCCTTTCTTCGTCACCACAATCGTCACCTCAAAATGTGCGGCGAGAGAGCCATCGGCAGTCACAATCGTCCAGCCGTCGGGGAGCGTCGCCACGTCATAATCACCCACGTTGACCATCGGTTCAATACAGAGCACCATCCCCTCTTCGATACGCACTGGTTTGAGACGCGTGTCGAAATAATTTGGAATGCGCGGATCTTCATGCACCGCTTTACCAACACCATGACCGACCAAGTCGCGGACAACGGTGTAGCCGTTGCGTTCCACATATGTTTGCACCGTTTTTCCAATGTCAGAAATCCAGGCGCCGGGCTTGATCACCGAAAGGCCGCGCATGAGCGATTCGCGAGTCACGGCGATCAACTGTTTTGTTTCTTTGGGTGGCTTGCCGATCCCGAGTGTCACCGCCATATCTGTGCAATAGCCATCTAAACGCACACCGATATCAAAACCAACCACATCGCCGCTCCGCAACGCACGACTTGGCGTCGCTGGCGCATGGACAACTTCATGATTGATCGACGTACACATCGTCGTTGGAAAAGCCCGGTCAGCAACCCGTGTTTTGTATCCCAAAAAAGATGGCTCGCCACCACCTGCACGGAGCACCTTCGTTGCAAGAGCATCCAACTCACCCGTCGTCGCGCCTGGGACAGCTGCAGCAACCACTTTGGCGAGCGCAGACGACAATAACGCGCCGGAGCGACGTAGGATAGCAATTTCTTCCGGAGTTTTAATGATGGCCATGGGGATGTTTTTTGGTGAGATACGGACGAACGGCGACCCACACTTTTGCCGCGACATCGTCGACCGATTGTCCACCGTCTACTTCAATCAGTTTGCCCAACTTATCATACATCGCCAAAATCGGCTCGGTATTTTCGTGGTACACCGTCAAACGCTTTTTGACGGCGGTCGGTGTATCATCTGGGCGCTGATGGAGCACTCCCTCACAACGATCACAGATCCCCGCTTCATGCGACGGCCGGAAAACAGTGTGGTAGTGGGCATTGCACGTGCCGCAAATCCGACGTCCGGAAATACGTTGGACAGCAACCGCATCCGAAACCGTCACTGCAATCACCGCGACTGGCGAATTGATATATTCAAGTGCTTCTGTCTGCGCCAAGGTGCGTGGATAGCCATCGAGCACCACACCTTTTTGCACATCCGCCTGCCGCAAGCGCCAAGCAATCAAAGCGTTCGTAATTTCATCCTGGACCAGCAATCCTTTTTTGACTTCGTTTTCCACCAACCGCCCAAGCCGCGTTCCCTCTTCGATCTCATGACGATACAAGGCTCCGGTCGAAAGCGCAGGAATATCCAAACGCGCCGCAAGCAACTCGGCCTGCGTCCCCTTTCCTGCACCTTGCGGCCCAAGAAAAAGAAAAATCTTCTGTTTTTTCGGCAGTGAAACGGAGGAGTTGCGGGATGGCATGAATCAAGAAAACAAGGCTTCTAAACGCTTTGCAAGTTTGTCATATGTCGCGGCGGCGATGACTTGGTGATCGCGCAATTCGGAACGCAAACGTTTAAGTACGCCGTGCTGACTATTCGTAAGTGCTTCATGCGTCAGCCACCCATGTGCTGCGCGCACATCATTCAAGATTTCCACCACCGCATCACGTTGCTTTTGATCCAAGATCTCACGCTGCGTTCCAACCCACGCGCGGACTTCCTGACTACTCTTCAAGGCAATGTCTCCCATAGAAAATAGAGAAAATGAACAAAAATATCCTATCATTCTAGGGAGAAAAGAGGAAATGGAAAACTCTTCATCATTTACCTGACCTAGCCAGCAAGATTTTTTGTCTAGGAACTTTTTCAACCACATACAAAACACCCTTCCGGCAATCGCCGAAAGGGTGCAGTGTTTTTTTGATTAAAGTCTACATGTCGTACTCACGCATAGTGAGTTGGCTTTCGATCTGTTTCACCGTTTCAATGACCACAGAAACAACGATGAGCAAGGAAGTTCCTCCGATAATCAACGCGCTTGTCCCCGTGAATTGCTGCATGGTGAGCGGAAGGACGGCAATGAGGCCGAGGAAGACTGCACCAGCAAGGGTGATGCGGTTCATCACAAATTGCAGGTAGTGGGCGGTTGGTTCGCCAGGACGAATACCTGGAACAAAGCCGCCTTGCTTTTGCAAATTTTCAGCAACCTTCTGCGGTTGGAAGATCACGCCGGTGTAGAAGAAGGTGAAGCCGACCACGAGCACGAAGTAGAGGACCGCATAGGCAATTTGATCCGGCCGCAATGCGACTAGGATCCATTGTGCCGCGGTTGCGAGCCAAGCAGTTTTTGCATGCAAGAAGAGTTGGCCGAACATCTGCGGTGCCAAGAGCACGGAAATGGCGAAAATAATCGGAATGACACCGGCCATGTTGACCCGCATTGGTAAGTGCGTTTCGGAGCCACCGGAAAGATGCGAGCCGCGCATCTGTTTCGCGTAGGTCACCGGAATATTGCGTTGCCCCTCTGTCATAGCAACAACACCGGCAATCGTCGCGATGCCGATCGCGGCGAAAATCAGCAAAGTAACTGCTTGGGAGGCATCAAAAACAGCAATTGTCTGGGCAAGGTATTGGGGCAATGCGGCGATGATCCCAGCAAAAATCAGCAAGGAAACACCATTACCCATTTTCTTTTCAGTAATAATCTCACCCATCCACATGAGGAACATGGTGCCACCCATCATGGTGGACAAAATGACTACGAGCGAAAACGGTGAGACATCAATCTGTACTTGCTGCGAGGCTTGGCGCAGCAATGCCAAAATCCCGTATCCCTGCAAAAAACAGAGCGGGAGGGTGAGGTATCGCATGTAGGCATTGATCCGGTTTTGCCCCTGTTCCCCGTCTTTTTGGATTTCCTCGAGGCGTGGAATCACCATCGTTAACAGCTGGATGATGATCGAGGCGGTGATGTATGGGCCGACACCGAGTGCAACCACCGAAAAACGAGAAATGGTCCCGCCGGTGAAAACGTTAAGCAAGCCAAGAAACTGGTTTTGTCCAAGCAACGCCTGCAAACTCGCCGCGTTCACTCCCGGAAGCGGGATGTGTGAGGCAATACGAAACAGGGTAAGCATCCCCATGATCGCGAGGATGCTGTTACGCATTTCCTTGTTCTCCCAAAGCCGCTTCACGTGCACGAGGAATGTCATAGGTTTTCGAAAAGAGGAACACCGTCCCCTCAGACCTTGTTAGGCTTTCTTTGCGAGAAAAGATCCGCCCGCTTTTTCGATTGCCGCGCGTGCTTGTGCCGATGCGGTCAGACCAATCAAAGTGAATTTCTTGTTCACCGTTTCTGTACCAATCACTTTGACATGACGGTCTTTAATGTCCACCAATCCTTTGACACGCAAATCTTTCTTGGTGATGGTTGTGCCGTCAACAAAATGCTTGAGGAGCGAAGAAAGCTGCACTTCGCCTGGCTTCTTGCGCAAGCTGATGAAGCCGCCGAGTTTCGGCAATGCTTCAATGATGCGCTTCATCCCCTTAAGCTTCAAGCCCGAGCGTCCGCCGGAGCGTGCGCGCTGCCCTTTGCTACCACGGGTGGAATAGGTTCCCATACCAGAAGCATTTCCGCGGCCAACGCGGCGGCGGCTTCGGGAACTCCCCTTTGCAGGCTTCAATGTGTGGAGTGTTTGTACCATAGCATTATGCGTCTACCGCAACGGTCTCGGTTGTTGCTTTTGTTCTGCCGCGGCGGCCATCTTTGGAAACCAACTGCAATGCTTCGAGTGCAGCCATGGTGGCGCGGACGTTATTAATCTTGTTATTGGAACCAAGCGCTTTTGCAACGACGTTTTGCACGCCAGAAAGTTCCAAGACGACGCGAGTCGCACCACCGGCTTTGATTCCGGTTCCGCGCGGGGCTGGCTTCAACATGACGAGTGCCGCACCGAATTTCTGCAAGATCATGTGCGGGATGGTGCCTTCAACGATATGGATACGCATCGCGGTTTTCTGTGCCTTGCGAGCAGCCTTGTTGACTGCCATTTGCACATCAATTCCTTTGGCAATGCCGTACCCAACGCGTCCTTTGTGGTCGCCTACGATAACACAGGCACGGAAGCGCATGCGCTTTCCACCCTTAGTCACACGCGTGACGCGGGCGAGATCGAGGGTGCGCTGGTCGAATTCGCGGGGTTCTTCGTCGCGCCGACCGCCACGATCACCGCCACGTCGTGGCGCGCCGCGTCCTTGCCCACCCTGTTGTTTGGTATCTTTAGAAAAAGAAGAAGGCATAGGTCTAGAAAAGTAATCCGCCGTCGCGGGCGCCTTCAGCAACAGCCGCAACGCGGCCATGGTACTGCCGACCGCCACGGTCGAACACGACAACGCTAATCCCCTTTGCTTTTGCCTGTTCGGCAAGCAAACGGCCAACTGCATAGGCGCGGGCGATTTTTCCCTTGCGTTCACCAGCTGCTTCCAACGCTGTCTTCGTCAATTTGACGTCACTTGCGCCGACGATGGTCTTTCGTGTGACATCATCAATCAACTGCACGCGTACATGCATGAGCGAACGGTTCACCGAAAGACGCGGGCGTGCTTCGGTTCCGCTAACGGTCGCACGGACGCGGAGGCGGCGACGGAGTGCGCGGGCGGCTTTTTCTTGTTGTGGGTTCTTCAAACGCATAGGTTTTTATTTACCACCGGCGGCCTTCGCTGCCTTTCCAGCCTTGCGCTGGATAACTTCATCAATATATTTAATCCCCTTTCCCTTATACGGTTCCGGCGGACGGACACGGCGAATCTGTGCCGCAATCTCACCCAATACTTCTTTATCGGCACCGGTCAAGGTAATGGTGTTTTTTTCAACGGTTGCAGTAATCCCTTCCGGCATGTCGATATCGACGGAGTGGGAGTAGCCGACATCCAGCGTGATCTTCTTTCCACCGCCAGCCACTTTGTAGCCGACGCCGATCACTTCAAGCTTTTTATCAAAACCAGTTGCTACCCCTGTCACCATGTTGGCAAGAAGCGTTCGGAACAATCCCCACAACGCGCGGTCGCGAACCAATTCGGTATCGGCAACGCCAACAGTCAGGACTTTTTTTCCATCCTCTTCTGTCATCACGACGGAGACATGCGGGTGCAGTGTCCGGACCAGCGTCCCTTTGACGCCTTTCACAGTGACAACGCTACCAGCAATCTGGACGTCAACGCCAGCGGGGAGGATGAGTGGTTTTTTTCCAATGCGGGACATAAGGGTGCAAGATCAATAGATTTGGCAGAGCAATTCGCCCCCCAATTTCCGTTTGCGTGCCTCGCCGCCTGTCATCACCCCTTGCGAGGTCGAGACGATGGTGAACCCAAGCCCGCTCATGACGCGTGGAATTTCTTCCCAGCCCACGTAGACACGACGGCCAGGCTTCGACAACCGCTTCAAGTCGGTAAGAACCGGCTTTTTTCCTTCAAAACGAATTTCGAGCGTCATGGTCCGTGCCGCAGGATCAGCATCCACAGACGCAAGATAACCTTCGCGCTGCAAAATTTTTGCAATTTCAAACTTCAGCCGAGAGTGCGGCACGTCGAGTGCACTCTTGCTGACCTTGGCCGCATTTCGGATGCGGGTGAGCATGTCTGCGATTGGGTCGGTCATCATATGGGTCTACCAACTGGCTTTTTTGATTCCGGAGATCTCGCCGCGGTTCGCCAATTCTCGAAAACAAATGCGGCACAGCGCGAAGTCGCGGATAAACGCGCGGCGTCGACCACAGCGCCAGCAGCGATTCACGATACGGGAAGTAAACTTCGGCGTTCGTTTCGATTTTGCGATTTGGGCTTGTGTTGCCATAGCAGCGGTTTATGAAGTCGCGAAAGGAAAACCAAGCTGTTGCAGCAACGATGTTCCTTCTTTGCGGGTCTTAGCCGTCGTGACGATCGTCACGCCGAGGCCGTGGACACGTTCGATTTCATCTGGACTAATTTCAGGGAATGCGACGTGTTCACGGAAACCTACCGAAAGATTACCGCGGGCATCCACCGTCGCCTTGGCCAGTCCGCGAAAATCGCGGACACGGGGCAAAGTGAGGTGAATGAACTTTTCCAAAAAGTCGAACATGCGTTGGCCACGAAGAGTGACCTGCATACCAACCGTCATACCTTTGCGGATCTTAAAGTTGGAAAGCGATTTCTTGGCCAGCGTCTTGATCGGGCGTTGACCGGTGATGCGGCGCAAACTTTCTTCGACGGATTCTGCCAACTTCTGATCTTTGTTCTTCGCCGACAATCCCACAGTTAAGACGATCTTTTCAATGCGAGGAACGGCGTGCGCGTTGGTATAACCGAACTCCTTTTCAAGAGCCGGAACTACGACTTTTTTGTAGTGAGTCATCAAAGTAGACATACCAAAGCGCTACAGGGTTGCGGAACACTTTTTGCAAACGCGGGCCTTCTTGCCATCTTCGAGAACCTTTGCACCAACACGCGTCGGCTTGCTGCATTTCGGGCAGATCAGTGACACGTTTGCGACAGGCACTGTTCCCCAAAAAGTAATTTTCTGACCTTTTTCTCCAGCGCGTCCGCGGGTGCGGGCATGCTTGGTGTGTTCGTTGGCTCCTTCAACGACAATCCGGCGGTCCCCAGGAAACACTTGGAGCACCTTACCTGTTTTGCCACGATCTTTGCCAACACGCATCGAGACAAGATCGCCAGTTTTAATTCGCATGTGAATCGCCATAGGAGTCGCCTAAAGCACCTCAGGTGCCAACGAAATGATTTTCATGAAACCGCGGGTGCGCAACTCGCGGGCAATCGGCCCGAAGATACGCGTCCCTTTCGGCTCTTTCGACTTTTTATCAATAATCACTGCAGCGTTATCGTCGAAACGGATGTAAGAACCGTCCTTGCGGCGCGTTTCTTTATGCGTCCGAACAACGACCGCGTGGATGATATCACTCTTCTTCACCATCCCGTGTGGGACGGCTTCTTTGACCACACAGGTGATGATGTCGCCGATATGTGCGTAGCGCTTTTTGTAGCCACCAAGCACGCGGATGCACTGGAGATCCCGTGCGCCCGTGTTATCTGCAACAATGAGTCTGGTGCGATGTTGAATCATACGGTTGTTCCTTTCGTCACCACCGAGACGAAGCGCCAGCGCTTTTCGCGGGACATCGGCCGGGTCTCTTCGATCACCACTTTATCGCCGAGCTTCGCCACTGCATCTGCATCATGCACTTTGTAGCGGCTGCTCATGACATATTGCTTGTGGTACTTCGGATGCGTCTTCATCCGATCCACGCGCACGACGATGGTTTTCTGCATTTTGGTGGACACGACCGTACCCTGCAGGCGGCGGCGTGTTGCGGTAAGAGAAGTCTGCATAGAAATATCAGGCGGTGGGCAATGAGAGCGACGCGCGAAGTGCCGTTCCAACCTGGGCAATTTTGATGCGCAGGGCGCGAACGCGACGAACATGCGTCTCTTGGCCGATACGCACACGGAAACGCAAGGCACGCAATTCTTCGCGGAGGGCCGCAAGATCGCGAACGAGCTCTTCTTTTGTTCGGTTGTCTCGTGCTTCCGTTTGCATATGGTTTAAAACTCTTTGGTCACAATCAATGTTTTCATTGGCAGCTTGTGCGATGCGAGGCGCAAGGCTTCCCGTGCAGTCTCCGGTGATACACCATCCATCTCGAACATTATGGTGCCGCGGCGGACAATGGCGACGTAGTAATCCACAGCTCCTTTTCCACCACCCATGACGCTCTCATTGCCGTGGCTCGTGACCGACTTGTCTGGGAAAATACGGATCCAGATTTTGCCGCCGCGCTTCACAAAGCGGGTCATAGCCCGACGTGCTGCTTCGAGCTGCCGCGAGGTTACCCACGAGGGTTCAAGCGCTTTCAAGCCAATCGAACCGAAGGCCAACGTCAGCTTGGTAGTTGCTGTCCGTCGGTTGTTGGTTCGGAGCGAGTGGTTTTTTCGGTACTTGACCTTTTTGGGAGTAAACATAGAGGCGTCAATTTCTTTCTAGGAGATGCGCATTATGCGGCAACGATAGCTTCGTCGGTAACAGCCTGTTTTT
>CALRHY010000019.1 GCA_943359495.1 Candidatus Uhrbacteria bacterium RIFOXYB12_FULL_58_10 | reverse complement strand
CACGGAGTAAACACGAAAATGACGATTTTGTCAAGTGGAAGAAACACGTCTTTGGGGGAGGGGATTGACAAAATGCTGGTTCTCTGCTAGAGTATACGCACGGTACGACACCCAAGACCAAAGACAAGCGCGAGCGACTCACGTCAATCGAATAGCAGTCGCAGGCCACGGATCGACCGAAAAAGGTCGTTTTAAATTTCCTCCCGCAAGGGAGCAAGCACCAACAACTATGGCCTACGGCCAAACAGGTGGAGGTTCTTTCGCACCGCGTCCAATGGTGGACGTGTCCGCGATGGGACTCAAGTGCGCTGATTGTGGCGCCGAAATCAAGGAACTTCCGTTCCAACCTTCGGCAGACCGCCCAGTGTACTGCCGCGATTGCAACCGCAACCGCCGCAAGTCTTTCTAAAGCATTGCTTTAGCAAAACACCCTCGACGCAAGTCGGGGGTGTTTTGTATCTTAGATGTTTTACAGACACTAACGCTTTTTTTTGTTACACTGCATCTACTATGGCGTCATCAGTAACCGGTGATGCGGTGAAGTTTGTCGCGGTCGACCTGATCGCAGATTTTTTGTTGTTTCCGGTGTGGTGGTACACGGAAGGGTTTGTGCGTGCCTTGCGTGCTGCTGGCCGTTGGCTCAGAGACGCGCGGCGACTGATGGCTGTTGGACTTTGGACGAAGCATCTCTTTGTCCCGATGTTCGCGCAGTACGATATTTCCGGACGGCTGATCAGTTTTTCTATTCGTTTGGCCATGATCATTGTCCGCTCGCTTGGGCTTGCGGTGCTTGCTGTCGTGATTGGCTTTTTTCTGATCGCGTACCTGGCATTTCCTTTTTTTGTGGCGTTGCTCGTTTTCTCTGAACTCATCGCCGTCTTTACCGCTTGATTGGCATATGGAGATTCTTTCCTGTCCGGTCTGCGGCGGTAGTGGTCATCGACAAGGGGCGCGCTGCCCGTCTTGTCGCGGCGATGGTCGCCTCGCACTTTTTGGTGAAACGGTTTTATCTTGGAGTGACACATTGTCACCGTCCGGGATCGCTGAACGAAAAATCGAACTTTTTTTGCGACGGGCACTGTTGGGGTTTTTGACGCTCGTCGGCTTGCTTGGGCTGGGTGCACTTTTTTTAGAATCCCTCCGACATCCCCAAACGAATCTTTTCCGCGCCGCATTTTGGCGTGCAACCAGTCCGCGGCTGCTGTTTTTTTATTGTACCCTTTGGACAAACGCCTACTTGGTGAGCCGCGTCTTGCGCGAAGGTGATCGATTGAAAACTGTTGAACAAAAAGCATACGGAGCAACTCAGCACAGCCTCCTCCATACCTGGGAAGAAGCGGTCTTGGCACGCGGTAAGCGTCGTCGAAACATTGCTCACTCCTTTTCACCCGCCGCCTATCGTGCGGTTGAAGACGCATATGAATCTGCGCACACTGCCGGTGCATCCCATGTCGATGCGCTACATCTTCTTGTCGCATTGCTCCCAACGGATGACGTAGAAATGCTTTTTGCACGACTGGGTGTCGTGCCGGACGCAGTGGTCGCTCGTCTCAAAGGAATGGTGGCTGCAGTACCAACCTCTTCGGATGGACTACTCGCGCTCGATGACACCTTTTGGCAGATACTTTTTTCGGCATACGCCATTGCTTTTGAAACGCATAGTCGAACAGTCCGGCCACTCGAATTATTCCTCGCAGTGATCCGAACCTCGCCTGCTGTCCAAGACCTGCTCGAAGATTTTGGTGCGGATCTGAAGAAAATGGAAAACGTCGCTACCTGGGTCCGTGTCGTCGCCGAGATCCGAGCGCGGTCGCACCATGGTCGTGCTGTCGCCGCCTCACGTCCGAAAGGCGGCATGAACCGTGCGATGACGGCCATAGCCACGCCAGCGCTTGATAGCCTTTCCGAAGATTATACGCTCCGAGCTGCTCACGGCTTTTTCTCGCCGTTTGTGAATCGCGAGAAAGAGATGGAGGCAGTCTTCCGCATTTTCGAAGGCGGTGGCCGCTCCGTGCTCCTTGTGGGACAGCCAGGGACGGGAAAAGATGCCTTTTTGGAAGGATTGGCTCAACGCATGGTCTCCGAAGATGTACCACGTGTTTTGCAGGATAAACGGTTGGTGACGCTTTCGCTCCCCAAATTGATTGCCGGCGCAACACCTGCGGAAGCGGCAGAACGTTTGGAGCAAATGTTTTATGAGATCGCTGTTTCCGGAAATATCATCTTGGCTATTCCTGCAGTTGAAGGACTGGTTGGTATTCGCACCGGCAGCGCGGGCGGCATTGATCTGGCAGAAATTTTGGAAGCAAAGATTTCAAAACTGGGTCTCCTTGCCATTGCGACGACCTCGCCCGAAGCATACCTTCAAGGTGTTGAGCGGTCGGCAATAGGCAGGGGATTTGAAAAAGTCGAATTCCCGGAGGTGGATATTGATGGTGCCATTCAAATCTGTGAGGCAAAGTCTGGTGGGATCGAGGCACAGCAACATGTTTGGTTTTCGTACGCGGCAATCGAGGCGACGGTGACGCTTTCCGATCGCTATTTGCACGATCGTTATCTCCCGGAAAAAGCCATCGAGATTCTTCGGGAGGTGGCATATGCCATCCGCAACAAACGTGGTGAGCGGACCTTTGTGACGGCTGAAGATGTAGCAGTGCTCATTTCTGAAAAAGCCAAAGTCCCAGTGACCAGTGTGACTGCCACAGAAAGTGAGTCCTTGCTGCAACTCGAAAGCAGGATGCATGGGCGCGTTATTGGCCAAGATGAAGCAGTCTCCGCAGTCGCCGCCGCCATCCGTCGTGCGCGGACGGCATTACGTGCAGAGAATCGTCCCATTGCCAACTTCCTTTTCCTTGGTCCGACCGGTGTCGGAAAAACAGAATTGGCAAAAACCGTTGCAGAAACCTATTTCGGTCATGAAGAGTCAATGGTTCGTTTGGACATGTCTGAATACCAAGATGCAAGCGCTATTCATCGGTTGATTGGCATGCCTGGTGGTACTACGGGCGGTGTCTTAACAGAGGCTATTCGTCATCAGCCGTTTACGCTGCTCTTGCTTGATGAAATTGAAAAGGCTCATCCGGATCTGTTGAACATCTTTTTGCAAGTCATGGATGATGGGCGATTGACAGACAACATCGGACGCACTGTTGATTTCACCAATGTCATTTTGATTGCAACATCGAATGCTGGCTCGCAATTTATTCAAACCTCTTTGCAGGAGGGGAAAGAAATAGAAGAAATAAAGACAGGGTTGCTGAACGAGCAGTTGCAAGGAATCTTCCGTCCGGAATTTTTGAATCGTTTTGATGGTGTGATCGTCTTCCGTCCGTTGACGATGGAAGATGTCCAGAAAATTGCTCGCCTGATGTTGATTGGTATTGCCAAACAACTCGAAGCAAAAGATATTGCCTTGCAAGCCAGCGACGAGGCAGTCATGGAGTTGGCGACTGCTGGATTTGATCCAGTATTTGGCGCACGTCCATTGCGTCGTGTCATGCAAGAGCGCGTCCAAGACTTGCTGGCCCACGCCCTGCTCCAGGGAAAGATCGGACGCCGTGACGTGGTTATCCTTGAACAAGGCGGGACATTCCGTGTAGAGCGGCGTACGCGTTCGTAACGTATGCGGATGTTGCTTGCGGCCTGTTTGTGTTTTTTAGGGACGCTATTTTTGGCACCTGCCGTCGCTCGTGCTGCGCGTTATTGCAAGGTGATGGACCAGCCTGGGTCGCTGGAGCGAAAGCGCCAGCGACGTCCAACCCCATTGTGGGGAGGTGTAGCGATCATTGTCGTCTTTAGTGTGGTCGTGCTTGGTTTGCAGTACCTCAAACTGCTTCCGCATGGCTTGGTCGCCTGGAATGCCATCATTGGCCTCTTGCTTGGCGGTGGCATTTTGTTGGTTGGCGGTATGTTGGATGATCGCTATTCGCTGCCACCTTGGGCGCAATTGCTTTGGACGGTTGCTGCAGTGTTGGTTGTTGTTGCTTCGGGCGTCACCATCTCTTCATTGCGCAATCCGTTCGGTGGGCTCATTTCGTTGGCGGGGACGGATATCGGGCTCGGTGTATTTTTCGGACATGCGATACGCATGCATTTTCCTGGCGACGTGCTCGCCTTTGTTTGGATTTTAACGCTCACATATACCACCAAAGTGCTCGATGGCTTGGATGGGCTTGTCGCCGGATTAACGACCATTGCAGCAGTGTTGATTATCGGTGTCGCTCTTCGGCCAGAACTGAACCAACCGGATGTCGCGGTCCTTGCCGCTGCTGGCGCTGGTGCGTTTGCTGGTTTTTTGGTCTGGAACGCGCCACCGGCATTGATCTTTCTTGGAGAGGCAGGGAGTACCTTTGCTGGATTTTTTCTCGGCTGTCTGGCAGTGATTTCAGGCAGCAAGGTCGCGACGACACTCCTTATCCTCGGTGTTCCTGTCGTCGATCTCGCGCTGGTTATCATTGGGCGCATGCGTGATCGGAAACGTGTTGCGGTGGGAGATGGTCGTCATTTACATTTTCGTTTGCTGGCCGCTGGTGTCTCTGAAAAAAATGCCGTACTGTTTTTTTATGCTGCCGCCATCCTTTTCGGTTTGGTTGGTCTGCTCGCCTCCACCGCTGCGAAAGTCGTTTCCTTTGTGCTGCTCTCTGGCGTCATGGTATGCAGTAGCCGCTATCTAGAACGACGGGGAAAAAGAAGTAAGATAACTTCATGAAAAAATTTTTTAAAAAACAATCCGTTGCGTTGGTGACACTGGGACTCGTTTTTCTTTTTGCACTTTTCCTCCATATCTTTGCACCGGTCCAATATCGTACCATTCTGGCACATGAGACACTGATTCATGCAGAGATCGCTGCAACCTCCGACGCGCGCCAAAAAGGGCTTTCTGGGCGCGAGGCGCTTGGTGCACACGATGGCATGCTCTTTTTATTTCCTTTGGCAAATCGGTATCCGTTCTGGATGATCGATATGCGATTCCCAATCGACATCATTTGGATCCGTGGCCGCAGCGTCGTGGATATCGCCGCCAATGCGCAACCACCGGCTCCAGGAACATCAGCGGCAGAATTTCCACTCTACTATCCGCGTCTTCCGGCTGATAAAGTCCTAGAGATTCCTGCTGGTGCTGCGGAGCAAATGGGGATCAAGATTGGTGATGAGTTGCATGGGATCTAAAGCGAGTTTTTACATCACCAATCGATATCGTTAGGGGGTTTGGGGGACGGCGACTGTTTGAGCTCCTTGGTTCTGCCCAGAGCCAGTTGCTAGGTAACCCTTCGACAGGCTCAGGGTGCAATGTCTTTAGTAAAGACATTGCAGAAAGAACTCGCGGAGGGCGCATGCATAGTCCGAGTTTCGCCATCCCCCAAAATCTTTTTGATTCTTTTGGGATTCGCCAAAAGAATGTCGGACGAACGATGAGACTGGTACCGACATCGTGGATCCACCCGAAGGGTCCCCTTTGGGGCTGCCTGCGTGAGGGCAACAGTGCTCAAACAGTCGCCGTCCCCCAAACCCCCTAAGGGCATCGGCCGAGTGGCCGTGTTGACGATTTCCCTAGGCTTTTGTATACTCCACGCACTGTCTTATACTGCTTTGTATGTTTGCTATTGTTCGCACGGGAGGAAAACAATATTTGGTGAGGGAAGGGGACGCACTTCGCGTTGAAAAGCTTGAAATTGCTGAAGGTTCCAAGCATGATTTGGAAGTCTTGCTGGTTTCTGACGAAGAGGCGACTGCGGTCAAAGTCGGTTCGCCGCTCGTTTCCGGGGCTAAAGTATCGGCAACCGTGGTCAAGCATGACCGTGCGGATAAGGTCTCCGTGGTCAAATACAAGCCAAAGGTGCGCTACACGCGCAATGTCGGCCACCGCCAGCCATACACCACACTGAAGATCGATTCGATCAAGGCGTAAACAAAAAAACACTCCCGAATTTCGGGAGTGTTTTTTTGTTTCAGAGACGGAGAGCGTATACTGTCAGTGTTTGTTTTCCTTGGACCCTTCTTGTATGGCAAAAAAGCTGTTTCGTATCCGCCGCAAAACACTGACCATTTTCTTTACCTCTATCGTCGCGCTCTTCATGGTGGCGAGTAGTTTTTCTGGCGTCTCTTTTGCTCCTCCCCAAGACGCAGCGCTGGCCAATAGACCTGTAATAGCAAAAGAACCAGAGGTTGTTCCTGAACCAGCGTTCAAGGTGATGAAGGTCGTTGACGGCGACACGATTGATGTAGAAATGGCCAGCGGAACCGAGCGGATCCGACTCATTGGTATCAACGCACCAGAATCTGTTGATCCAAGAAAAAAAGTGGAATGTTTCGGCAAAGAAGCCTCAGCACATCTGCATGCATTGTTGGACGGCAAGCAGGTTCGTTTGGTTGCCGATCCAACGCAAAATGACCGTGATGTGTATACACGCTTGTTACGGTACATCACTCGAGAGGATGGGCTGATGATCAACGATGCCATGATCCGTGACGGATACGCATACGAGTACACGTATAAAATCCCGTACCAACAACAAGCTGCATTTCAAGCGGCGCAGAAAGAAGCAAAGGAAGGCGGACGCGGTCTGTGGGCGGCGGAAACGTGTAATGGAAAAAAGACGAAGTGACGTGTTATAAAATTTTTCTTCCTGCAAGGGCGTCGGTCAGCGTCATGGTATCTGCGTATTCCAAGTCGCCGCCAACTGGAATGCCACGGCCGAGGCGAGAAATGATGACGGGTTGGGTTTTCAAAAGTTTGGTGAGAAAGAGCGTGGTGGTTTCACCTTCTGCATCCGGATCAAATGCTAGGATGATTTCTCTGATCCCTTCCGTCGCAATGCGGTCGAGCAGCGGGCGCGTGTGTAGATCTTCTGGACGCACGCCATCAAGCGGTGAGATAACAGCACCAAGGACGTAATAACGCCCGGTATACATTCCAGTAGATTCAATAGCCAGGAGATCTTGTGGTTCAGCGACCATGCAGACGGTTGTTGCGTCGCGTTTTCCATCTGCACAGATCGAGCACGGATTCACGTCGGAAAGGGTGTGGCATTTTGCGCACACCAGCAACGTCGCATTCAATTCAAGGAGCGCACTCGCAAGTCCTGCGCGGTCTTGGTTTTGCCAACGCAAGATCGCATACATATACCGCAGCGCAGTCTTCGGTCCCACACCCGGAAGTTTGTTCAAGGAGGCTAGGAGATGCTCGACAGGGACGGGAAATTTTGGGCGCATACGAAGACGGCGAGTAGGGAATAAGGGAGTAGTCAGTAGGGGAGTAGTTCGATCGGTCTACTGGCCTATTCACTTACGACATCCCCGGCAGATTCAAACCGCCCATCTTTTGGATTTTTTCGGCCATGACTTTTTGCATTTTCTTGATGACATCATTGGTCGCTTCTTTGATGCCTGTCTGTACTTTCTCTTGCTGGTCGCGCGTAAGGAGTTCGGGATCGATGGTGACGGCGGTGACTTCGAGGTTGCCATTCATGATCACTTTGATTTTGTTCCAGGCGGCGGTTCCTTCGGCGGATTCGTGGACCAGAGCGGATTGAATCGATTTTGCTTGGTCGCGGAGGTCTTTGATCTGTTTGAGCTTGGAGAACATAGAGAGAAGCGAAATGCGAAACTCGCAATGCGAAACGTCGACAGGATTCGTGTTACGCGTTTTGCGTTTTGTTAATTAGAAGGGTGTTGCGACTGCTGAATTCGGCGGCGGCGGCATGTTGGCGCCGCTGTGACGCGTGTCGAGGTTACGGAACGAGACGCGCTGTTCATCGAAAAACAATTTTACCATGCCCGTTGGTCCATTGCGGTGTTTGGCAATATGGATTTCTGCAGAATGCCGTTCTTCCGGCGACAGTTCTTCGAGGCGATAGTTTTTGTCTGCTGCTTTGCGGTAGATGAACATGACGACGTCGGCATCCTGTTCGATGGATCCTGATTCGCGCAAGTGGGCCAATTTGGGGATGGCTGGCTTGGTCAGTTCGACGGCGCGGGAGAGCTGCGACAGTGCCAGGACCGGGACATTGAGTTCACGAGCAATGCCTTTGAGGGCGCGGCTGATCTCGGCAATTTCCTGAACGCGGTTGTCGGATTTTGCCCGGCCTTCCATGAGCTGCAAGTAGTCGACGATGATGACGCCCAAGCCGTGCTCCATTTGGAGGCGCCGCGCTTTGGTACGGATCTCCATGATGTTTGCCGACGGCGAGTCGTCGATGAAGATGGGGGATTCGGCAAGCGTTCCCAAGGCGTGCCCAATGCGAGTGAATTCGTTATCCGTTCCTTGATCCGAAAGGCGGCCGGTGCGCATCTTCCATAAGTCGACACCGGCTTCGGCACAAATAAAACGGTCTACCAACTGTTCTTTGGACATTTCGAGAGAGAAGATGCCAGTGGGGACGCGGTTTTTCACCGCGATATGCCGGGCGATGTCGAGCGCAAATGATGTTTTTCCGACAGATGGACGCGCTGCGAGAATAACAAGGTCGGACTTTTGCAAGCCACCGAGCAGCCCGTCGAGTTCGCGATAGCCGGTCGAGATCCCACGCAGCTTTCCTTTTTCGCGGTGCAGTTCGTCGATACGTTCAAAGGCATCTTCGAGGACGCTTTGGATGGGGATGAATGCTTTTTTTAAAAACTTCTGTGAGACGTTCATCAGCTTCGACTCTGCTTGGTCGAGCAAATCTTCGACATCTTCATTTTCGGCAAAGCCCATGCCGGTGATGTCTGCAGCCACAGAGATCATGCGGCGCAGTGTGGCTTTTTTCTGGACGATGTTTGCGTAATGCACGATATGCGCCGCAGTCGGCACCATGTTGGCGAGTTCAAGGAGATAGGTGCGACCGCCGATGGACTCAAGATTTTTTTGGTCGCTCAGTTTACTGGCCAGGGAAAGGAGATCAACAGGCTCGTGCTTGCGGAAGAGATCGAGGATTGCTTCGAAAATGATCCGGTGCGCATCACGATAAAAATCGTCTGGCGTGACAATATCACCGACTTTGATCATGGCGTCTTTATCCAACAATAAGCTGCCAATCAGCGATTGTTCAGCTTCAATCGAATGAGGTGGAACGCGCGAAGTAAGCGCCATACGCAAAGGGGTTTCTGGTTTCGTATAGTACGCTGTTTTATGTCTCTCGGGCAAGGGTGGAGGCAATGTTGTTTTTTCGCTATACTATCTTCATGCAATGGGGGATTTCGGTGCGCGTTCGTGCGTTTATGACATTGGTCGGCACTATTATTGGTGCCGGTCTTTTTGCAGTTCCGAGCATCTATCTTCGGCTCGGACTGGGACGCGGTGTGGCACTGACGCTGTTTCTTGGAGCGATGTTGACGTTTTTGTCGCTCATGGTTGCTGAGGCGATTTTGCGGACGAAAGGCAGTATGCGTTTGCCGGGAATGGTGCGGCTGTATCTGCATCCGTCTCTTGGGACGGTGCAGGCAATTTCTGCGGTCATCGGATTCTGGGGCGCGCTGCTTGCGTACTTATTGCTTGGTGGAATATTTCTTTCCATTCTCTTTTCCCCGTTCGTTTCTTTTCCCTTATGGATCTGGCAGTTGGGATTTTATATCATGTGTTCCATTGTCGTGATCGCAGGAATCGGTTTTGTTGGGAAGATGGAATTTTGGGTGACGAGCGCGTTGATAGTGACCTTTGTTTTTTTTGTCGCGCGTCTTTTGCCGCACGCCGACATTGCCGGATTTTCGTTTGACTTACACACGCAATTCTTTTCCCAGTACGGCGTGCTGCTCTTTGCATTATATGGCTCAAGCGCCATTGCGAACGTGCGCGATTTGCTGCGCCACCAAGAAACGCAGATTGCGCCAACGATTTTGTTGGGCGGATTTTTTGCAACACTTTTGACGACACTTTTTGGTGTTGTGGTTTTTGCTGTCTCCGGCCAAGGAACCACGGATGACGCCATCAATGGCCTCGTGCCCTTTTTGGGACCTTCTGTGGTGGCAATCGGTGCGATTCTGGGTGTCCTTGCAGTGAGCACGTCCTTTTTTTCGGCCGGGCTGTATCTTCGAGACATGTTTCGTCTGGACTATCACTTATCACCTGTCCGTTCCGCCATTGCCGCGCTCGGCATGCCCGTCGTCTTTTTTTGTTCGGGCGTCCAACAGTTTTTGCCAATCCTTGGATTAGTTGGTTCGTTTTTCGGTATCACGGATACCATCCTCATCTGCCGTGCGTACCTCGTCTCTCGTAAAAAAGGCGCTCGGAAACCAGAGTTTTTCTTACAGGTACCAACCTGGGGAGTGAACCTCTTTTTGTTGGTTTTTGTCAGCCTTTCTGTCTGCGCCGTTGTTGCTCGTTTGGTTGCTCGTTGACAGCCTTTCTGGAGAGTGACAAAGTTCAATTTGTAGGGGGTAGAAAGATGGAATACTACGTCGGTTTGTTGCCGGATGGTTGCTCGGACACGTTCCTTGCGGAGATCGCGAGACAGATCAGCGAAGCCTATCCAAAAAGGAACGGGGAGGTCCCTGTTGATTGCCAGGTAGTCGCTCCTCGGACCTGCCTTATCTGCGGACCGTTTGTTTCGGCGGATGAGCGCGAGATCGTTTCCGTGTTTCATCTGATGGTGGCAAGCATCACTTCGCCAGTTCGGCTGGATCACGGAAGGCTCGGTCTTTTCGGACGTCGGTACTGCATGCTGCTTCACCAGCAAGGCGTGGAAAAGCTTAGTCAGACCTGTTGCGAGGCGCTGAAACGATTCGGACTGCCGGATCAACTTGTGCGGTTTCCACCGCCGCCGGTCGGCTGCGACAGAAAAACGGCAGAGAAGATTACGTTTCTTCCGCACATCGATTTGACGGAGTGCTCGATAGGGATTTTTGAGCACATGTGCTGCCTGCCGGCGAGTGAAACCGCCCCACTTGATGCAGTACTTTCTCGGTCTTCTCAGAAGGGAATCTTCGTGTTCGATCGTTTCGGACTTCTGCGCAGTGTCGAAGGACGGCAGCTGGAGATCGTGGGCGAGTGGTCGTTTCGTCGACGTGCCGCATAAGCGGAGGTACTTGCCATGGCGGACAACGCGTCCCCATGGTCTTTTTTTATTCTTTTTTTGCGCACTCGACCGTCTTTGCTAGGAGCGTGGCAACGGTCATTGGCCCAACGCCACCGGGGACGGGGGTGAGCCAGACATCGCGGTCTACAAAGTCTGCTGCGGCGATGTCGCCAACGGTGGAACCGTCTTCGAGTCGCGTGGTACCGACATCAATGAGGATGGTTCTGTCCTGCACCATACTTCCAGTAATTGTTTTCGGGACGCCGACTGCGCTGATGATGAGTGCACTGCGGAGTGTCTCTGTGGTTA
>CALRHY010000018.1 GCA_943359495.1 Candidatus Uhrbacteria bacterium RIFOXYB12_FULL_58_10 | reverse complement strand
GAATCACTGGCGGATTTTTGTTGGAAACGCTGTTTGCGCTTGCGGTAGAGCGTGGCGACAGTGTGCATATTATT
The DNA here is from genome assembly GCA_943359495.1 of Candidatus Uhrbacteria bacterium RIFOXYB12_FULL_58_10. Lineage (GTDB taxonomy): Bacteria > Patescibacteriota > Patescibacteriia > 2-12-FULL-57-11 > 2-12-FULL-57-11 > CALRHY01. The sequence goes on along the minus strand of CALRHY010000018.1, from coordinate 11,338 downwards.
CTCCACGCAAACGGCCTGGCTCGCGAAAGTGACGTGCGGCAATGTTTGATAGAGCGCTACCCTGCGTTGCGCGTTTTCGTCTCCTCGCTCAGCCCAACCGATCCGCCGGCGACTGTGGTGGGGGACATTGTTATCAATACTTTTGGTGCTCCGGCGCAGGAGACGTGGATTGCACTGTACAAGGAGCGTTTTACCGACACGCGTTGTTTTGTCGGCGTTGGTGGAGCGTTGGACGTCTTTTGTGGTGTCGTCGCACGGCCACCGAAAGCATTGTCTGCCGTGGGGCTTGAGTGGCTTTGGCGCCTTGTGATACAACCAAAGCGGTGGCGAAGGATCCTTCGTGCAGTGTTTCTTTTTCCCATGACCGCATTGTTTCATAAAAATCATTCATGAGCTCCACTTCTACAAAACCAGTTCGCGTCCGCTATGCCCCCTCACCGACGGGCTATTTGCATATTGGCGGGTTGCGGACCGCCCTTTACAACGTCTTTTTTGCAAAACGCCACGGCGGCACGTTTTTGTTGCGCATGGAAGATACCGATCAAGCACGACTGGTGCCTGGTGCAGTCGAGTCTTTGATTCGAACCTTTGCCACGCTTGGCATTGTTGCTGCAGAAGGTCCATATGTAGAAAACGATGTTCTCTCCGAGCGGGGAGCGTATGGGCCGTACACACAATCACAGCGCTTGGATGTGTATCGTGAGCACGCAGAACTGCTCATAACCAAAGGACGTGCTTATCGCTGTTTCTGCAGCCCAGAGACATTGGATGCGATGCGTGCGGAAGCGCAGGCAGCAGGGCGTCCAAGTCGGTATGACGGACGCTGCCGCACGTTGTCGAAAGAAGAGCAGGAAGAAAAGATGACGGCTGGATCTCACGTCATACGCATGTGCGTTCCGCCAATTGGGACCATTTCCTGGATCGACCAAGTTCGCGGTGAAATTTCTTTTTCTGCAGCAGACATTGATGACGCCGTCCTTGTAAAAACAGATGGGTTTCCAACGTATCATCTTGCAAATGTGGTGGATGACCATTTGATGGAAATCTCTCACGTCTTTCGCGCCGAGGAGTGGATTCCATCGACACCAAAGCACGTGCTTCTGTATCAAGCTTTCGGTTGGGAACCACCGTTGTTTGGCCATCTGTCATGGCTCTTGAATGCCGACAAAACCAAGCTTTCAAAACGACAAGGGGATGTCGCAGTGGAAAACTATTTGCAGCGTGGCTATCTTCCTGAGGCGCTATTGAATTTTGTCGCTTTGCTAGGTTGGAACCCGACTGCAGACCGGGAGATTTTTTCTATGGACGAATTGGCATCTTTGTTTGATATTTCAAAGGTGAATTCTGCGGGAGCGGTCGTCAATTTTGAAAAGCTTGATTGGTTCAACCGGCACTATTTGAAAGCTCTTTCTTCAGAGGAATTCGCACGTCGTGCGGCGCCATTTCTGGTTGCGGCAGATATTCTTGTTCCGACTGGAACGGACACATGGACAGCAAGAGAAACACAAAAGACTTTTTCTCTCGCACAGCTCGCTGGTGTGGTAGGATTAGAGCGAGAGCGCATTTCTGCGCTTGAGGAATTGCCCAAAGCTTTGGCTTTTGCGTTTGCCCCCCTTGTCCATCAAGCTGCAATGTTGTGTTGGAAAGGGATGAGTGCGGCAGACACCGTAGCGCGTCTTGAAGCTGTTCGCGCATTTCTTGCAGAACAAGGAGATGTTTCCTCCGCAACCCTTGAAGCAGCCACGAAAGAGTGGATTGCTGCAAAAGGTTGGGGGAATGGCGAAGTTCTCTGGCCATTGCGCGTTGCCTTGAGTGGTCAAGAAAAATCTCCTGGGCCTTTTGAGATGATCGCCGCGTTTGGAAAAGAAGAGTCGTTGCATCGAGTGGAGGCAGCATTGCACGTCCTCCAGAAATAAAACAACCTGTTGTTCTTTGTGAAACACGAAAAAAAACAGAAAACATTTTTTTTCACATCGACCGCGATTGGCATCGCGGCTCTTTCGATTCTTACGCTTCTTGGACGCCACATTGCCCTTGCTGCTCCGCTTCCTACCACCGTCTCCGAAGCCAAGACGCAGACGAAGGAAGAAATTTTAAAACTGAAAGACACCATCGACGCCAAGAAGGATCAGATTGATAACTTGGAAAAACAGATCGAGGGGTATAACAACAAGATTACGGACACACAGGGGAAAGCAGCGACACTCGAAAATGATATTTCTCTGATTGAAAATAAGATCGCCAAGACGGGTTTGGATATTGATCGAACGCAGAAAGAAATGGAAGCAGTCGGTTTGGAGATGAAGTCGCTGGATCTTCAGGTCCAAGACAAGGCGGAACGGATCGTTGAGCAAAAAGAAATCATTTCCGAGTACCTTCGAACACTCGACCGTTATGATAACCGCGGCGCGCTCGAGGTACTTTTAGCGAACGATTCCTTTTCAACATTTTTCGACCAGGTGAAGTATTTGGAAAACGTTGAAGGTGATGTTGGAAAGACCACCCAAGAGCTGATAACGCTCAAAACAGATTTGGAAAAGGAACGTTCTGAAAAGGAGGCAAAGAAGTCTGTTCTGCAAGATCTACAAGTCCGCCTCGACAATACCAGGGATTCATTAAGTGATGCGAGAACAGCAAAAGAAACGCTTGCGGATGCAGCAAAAGAATCGGCGGAATCATTGCGAAAATCGTTGCAACAATTACGTAATGAACAGGCAAATATCGATGCCGACCTTTCTGATATTCAAGCGCGTTTGAAAGACAAACTGCGCGAGAACGACCGTTTTGCAAACTTACCAGATAACGTTATTTTGAGCTGGCCCGTTGATCCGGGCCGCGGCATTACCACATATTTCCACGATCCTGAATACCCATTCCGTTATGTCTTTGAACATCCGGGCTTGGATATCCGTGCGTATCAAGGCACACCAATCCATGCGGCTTCATCCGGATTCGTCGCTCGCGCCCACGATGGGGGAATGGGGTATAGCTATGTCATGATCATCCATCCAGGCGGCATTTCCACCGTGTACGGCCATCTTTCAAAAATCCTCGTTGTCGAAGACCAATTCGTCGAACGTGGTGCCGTCATCGGCAATTCCGGAGCAATGCCAGGGACTCCCGGAGCAGGAAAAATGACCACTGGACCACACTTACATTTTGAAGTCCGTTCAAATGGGATACCGGTGAATCCGTTAGATTATTTGTTGAAGTAGATTCTTTCGAAACACTCAGACTGATAGGATGTGCTAAAATGGTTGCCTATGAGAAAACACAACGCACTTTTGTTTAGCATCCTTGTTTTATCGGTCGCTTGTACCCAAAACATTTCTTCCGCACACGCAGAAACCGTCGAATTACCACCAGGGGTCTTCCACATGGCGGATGGCGTTTACTATCATCCAAAAAGCGGGACAAAAAATGCTGACCTAGCGATCGTCCTTGCTGCATATCAATCCCTCTTACAAAAAGAACAAGCCGTCTCGACCACTGCTCCCGTGACAACCGAACTCGCGTCATCTTTTCCGTTACTTGCTGCCATAGAAAAAGCTCAAGCACTTCTTGCTGCAGACAATGTGGGAACGGTGGACACTGTGGTCAGCGAGATTCCTGACTGGCGCGCCATTCGTCTTGCGGTCTGGAATAAAAACGCCAACGCACTCCGCACAATCAGCGCTGAGATGAATGAAAAGAACCTTCGTGCTGTCTCTGGTGGTGAGGCAGTGAAAGTGCTACGCGCAAATGGTTTGAACAGCTCCTTCAAAATTTCTTCTGCAAACGAAGGGGACATCGTCATTGCGATTCGCTATCCGATTTATCGTGAACGGTCTGATAAAAAGTTTGATGTTGAACAAGCAATCTACACGCCATACCACAGCAGCTTCAACACCAACCAAATGGCAGATGCTGGAGAAGCGTGGCTTGCTCAGGTTATCAACGACGCAGAAAAAGAACTGGCTGCTGCAAACGCCTCATCTCGCGCCTATCCGGACAAGGTATTGTCTGATGTGATCGATCCTGCGTTTGTGGCCTCTATTTTGACCATAGAGCATGTCGATTTCAGCGCCGCACAAAAAGATGTTCGGTCGCAGGTCGGAGCGTTCTACAGCATTTTAGCGACGAATAAAGATCGTTCGTATGCCTACGCACGCAGCTCGGCCGGCGCATTGGGCATCGCACAGTTCATCCCAAGTACCTACGCCTGGCTAGCAAAGCAACCGGGTCTTGGCCTCATGCAAGATTTTGATAGTGGCATGACCAACCCAAAAAATGCGGTGAAGGCGCAGATCGCCTACCTCGACTATTTGCTTTCTCTGCTCCCCAAAGAAGCGCGCGATGCCTATTTACTTCCGGAAAACCGGCTGCTCGTCCAGGAGTACATCGCAGCTGCCTACAATGGCGGGCCCGCACGCGTCAAAAAAGCAATGGTCGTTTGGGATGAAAACTTGGATGCCGAAGAACGTCTACACGTCCGGACGCGGTCGCGTCTTAGGTTGGAAACCGTCCACTATATCTGGAAACTGCGACTCGTACGTCCCGTTTTGATAGAACGATTCACAGCGTTGGAGAAGGCGTAAGGAATACAAAAAAGCAATCGAGATATGCCCGATTGCTTTTTTGTTTGTTTATCTTCTAATAATCCACAGCGCAGTGTATTCCAATGGCTTCAAAAGGAGGTATGCCACATCCGCCTTCCAAGGTCGTCGTCCGATGTTTTGAGCGATCGGTGGTGCGAGATAGTTATAGACAAAACGCAGCAACGTATGGAGACGTGGAGCGCGCTGAGCAATCCAAAACTCCAGTGCCTTGCACAACACAACCTGTCGGCTGACATGGATTCCGTGCAGATCAAGAACACGTGACCCTTTCTTCCATAACGTTCCTTGCATGGACGCGGTTGCGATAAAGCAGCTAGGTGCCTGATCAGGAAGCTCTTGGTATGCCTTTTCTGCCCAAATCACTGCGGCAACAAGAAAAGGGGAGAGTGCTGCGCCAGCAATGGCGTAGGCCTTAATATCTTCATTTAATGAAATCTTACTTTTTGTTTTCCAGAGCAGGGTTGCATACCATACGGGAACATAGACTGCCGTTGAAAACAGTAGGACAGCAAGGGTAAAAAAGGGGATACTGAGCAGTAATTCGGGAAATACAAAAAAAGGTGAAGATGAATCAAAAAAGCCTTGCTGAAATAAAGTAGGGACTAACTGAAAAAGCATCTCGCCACCGTCGTAGGCACAAAAAGAACCAGTGGTAAAAACGCTGATCAACAAACCGATCCACAAAAAAATTCTTTTCTTTTCAGGAAGTGGTTGTTTGTCACGCAACACATTGTGCGACACTACCAATGCATAGTTCGCGAGCGGGAGGAGAGGTAAGAGTACTATCTTTGTCTTCAGTAGTAATGACAGTACCCCATAGGCTGCCGCGCCTTTCCATTCTGGGGTAACAGCGCTAGATAAAACAAACGCAGCATCCGGTACAAGGATACCGAAGAAGAAAATAAGGAATGGGAATCGTTGCCAGAGACGAAGCACACGCGACAGAACGGATATCATATTGAGTCGCACAATATATCTTCTAAGACACTTAATAACCTTTTTATGCAAAAACAAGGCTTTTTGCCTTGTTTATTCCAGTTCCCTATACATGATATACCCTACAAAAACGAATACCCCGAACAGTACCCAGTAGGTATTTACTGTTATTTCGACATCCATATACTGCGGTTATGCATGGTGCTAAATTTCTCCTTTGCGCAATACAGTATACCACGTACCAGATGACCTCTTTTGACGTCCTAGCGGAAGGTGGAATTTACGATCTGATATGAGACGTATCCTAGTACCCCCTAAAACGTTCTAGAGCATCCTAGGAACCTTTCTGGACCACGTATGCCTTGCCTGTATACCGCAGATCGATTGATTCGAGCACCTGACGATCTTTGTAGCGTGGATCCTGTAATAATGCGATCAGACGATTTAATTGATCACGAGGATTCACAATAGGGTCAGTAAGCAGCGTTACGCCTTCACGAGTAAAAATACTGACACGCGTTTTGTCTTCGTTGACTTGATAAACTGTTCCGTTGAGGTCTACTGCAGAGAGACCTGCATCAAAAAAACTGATGAGTGTCGCACAATTTTTTTGTAATATCTCTGTTCCAACTTTCCATGTTGTAGTAGTCGCCTCTTCATTTTTTATAACAACCGGAATAAGTGCCGCGGCGGTGGAAGAAACAGCTTCACGCAGCTCGTACGGAGCGCTACTGCTCGCACTGACCGACCCATTGCCAATAATGTCGAGCACTCCCCCCTCGCCGTCTGCAAATGCCGTTTGCACGCCATCACTGACCGAAAAGATCCGCGGTGCCTGAGCGACAGTAATGACTGCGTTCCTGGGAAATTTTCTTTGCGCAGTAATTTTTGCAAATGGTCCTTCTTTGCGAATGCTGTCTTCAATTGCTGCAGCTGGAAAAAGAAAAAAGTTTTTTCTACTGAGACCAAAGAGGAATGGCTTTTCCAACACCGCTTCTGTCGCAGCCCGTACGCGCATTTGTCGTTCCGGCAGAATGTTTGGCAGGGCAAAGGAAACAGTGTCAATAGAAAAAAAACTATTGGTCATTGCTTCGGCGGGAAGGATGATCAAGGCCGCAGCGCCAGCCAGACACAACAAAATAATGCCGAGCCCGCGCCAGCCAGACCAGCTGCCAGATGAACGGTTACTTTTTCTTTGGAAATACGGGTTGTGCAGCTGACGTTTCACGCGCGAATGACGCGCACCCCAGCGTTTAAAGCGATCTCGTGCCATAGATTACGTTGTAGAGCGTTGTACCGCTCGTTCAATCAAGGAACGGACGATGTGAGAAAGCGGAATGTTTGCCTGGGCAAAAAGTTTTGGGAACATACTGATCGCAGTCATGCCGGGCAGCGTATTTATTTCATTCAGCAAGACGGTCCCTTGTTCGTCCAGAAAAAAATCAATCCGTGCAAAATCGCGGCAGGCAAGGAGTGTCCAAGCGCGGCGAACAATGGCATGTATTTCTTCCTTCGTCGTGCGCGAAATCTCGGCCGGGATGATTGCCTCAGTATCGTCCTGAACGTACTTTGCGTCGTAGGTATAAAACGCAGCATTATGCACCTGCAATTCTCCTGGTGGCGAATGATGCAGTGTTTCCCCCTCCTCCCAGACAGCTATTTCTATTTCTCTTGCCATGACTACACCCTGCTCGACCAAGACACGGCTATCGTATGGAAACGCCTCCTGCAATGCATCAGACAACGCTTGCTCTGTGAGTATATCAATTTTCGTGATGCCAACGGAGGATCCTTGATTTGATGGTTTAACAAACAGCGGGACAGACAATGTTTGCACTTTGTGGAAAAACGTCTTGGGGTCGTCCTCCCAGTCACCTTGCGTCGTCCAAACAAATGGCGTCACTGGAATTCCTTCCGCTTTGCACAGGAGTTTTTGCGCCACTTTATCCATGCATAATACCGATCCAAGGACATCGCAGCCAACGTATGGAATGTCGTTTGTTTGAAGAAACCCTTGTAGCTTGCCATCTTCACCTCCCGTGCCGTGGGTAATGGGAAAAACAGCGGCAACACCCAGGCTGCGCAATTTTGCGACTGCAACTTCTGGTGGGAGACGGGTTTGGTCGCCATCAATACCCCACAAACCATCCTTGTGGATAAGGACTGGCACCGGAGCAAATCCGGCTTCTTTTGCCGCAGCAATAAGCGTTTTGCCGCTGACCAAAGAAACTTCGTGCTCGGCAGATTGGCCGCCAAAAAGAATGGCGATCGTCATAAATCCTCCTGATGCATTAGACGTACCGTCGTGGAATCAGCGGGTTGATACGCGTCACTGTTTCGTAGTTAAAAGAACCGATCTTTGTAGCAAATTCATCTGGCGTTATGAGCTCACTCTTTTGTTTACCAATCAGCACGACTTCGTCTTCTAACCGTACTCCCGGAACGTCTGTGACGTCTACCATGCACATATTCATACAGATGCGTCCAAGGATCGGTGCACGACGACCGCGAACGAGGACAGTACCGACAGAAGAATATTTGCGGTCCACACCATCAAAGTAGCCGACAGGAATGACGGCGATGCGGGCATTGCGTGTAAGGCGTGCGGTGAGGCCGTAGGAAACCGGTGTTCCTTTGGAAACCTCTTTGACCTGTGCAATGATCGTCTTCCAGGTTAATGCGGGTTGGAGAGGCAGTGCGGCACCGCGTTCCTTTGCAGAAATATACGTCTCGTGTGACGGCCACATACCGTAAAGGGCGATGCCGGTCCGCGCAACTGAGAAATGTGTTTCCGGGAAAAGAATTGCCGCTGCACTACAGGCAGTATGCTTCACAGGAATCTCTTTGCCGTAGGCTTTTTCCGCAACAGCAGCAAGGCGAATAAACGCTGCCAATTGACCAGCTGCATACGCATGATCGGTCGTATCTTCGATATTTGCGTAATGGGTCGAAAGGCCTTCGATGGTGATTTTTGGGTAGCGTCGAATGGTACGAATCAATGAAAGAAGCTCCCGTTCCCCTACTCCCTGCCGTGTTGTCCCGGTTTCCAGTTTGATATGGATGCGTGCGGCTTTTTTTGTCGCAGCAATCGCCCGAATCGTCTCCTGATTGTACACGATCATGCGCGCGCCGATCCGCACCACGTCTTTGACTCGCGCTAGTGGCGTGTAACCCAAAATGAGGGTCGGTGTCTTCTTTGCAACGGGTGCGACCTGCAGCGCCTCATCAACAGAATCAACACCCAACCATGTTGCGCCAGAGAGGAGTGCGATCGCTGCCGTTCCAGTCAGTCCATGGCCATAGGCGTTGGCTTTGACGACCGCCATCAACGCAACCTTTTTTCCAATCCGTTTTTTGAGTAGCCGAACATTATTCTGCAGTGCCGCAGAAGAAACCTCTACCCACGTCTTTGCCCCCTGACTGTTGCTCATGCGTGTGCTAATCGTGTAAGTCCTTTCGGCAGATACGGATACAGGACGGACGGGATCAAGACACTGCCGTCTTCTTGCTGGTTATTCTCCATGGTTGCAATGAGGATGCGTCCGATGGCAAGCGCTGTCCCGTCGTTCATGTGGACGTATTGTGTTTCACCTGTGGCTCGTTTGACGCGCGTGTTGAGGCGACGTGCTTGGTAGTCCGTCATCAAGTCAGCGGTGTGCGTTTCGCGATAGCGATTCTGCCCAGGCATCCAGGATTCAATATCAATCTGCCGCGCATCCGGGCCGCCCATGTCGCCGGTGCAGATTTGCATTACTTGGTACGGAATGTTGAGCGACTGCAAAATATATTCTTGGATCGCCACGAAAAAGTTTTGTTCATCCGTTGATGTTTCCGGAAGGCAGAAAGATTCCATTTCGATCTTGTCGAATTGGTGGAGGCGCAAGATGCCGCGCATATCTTTGCCATACGATCCTGCCTCGCGGCGGAATGCTGGCGTGTAGGCGGCGTAGCGGCGGGGAAGCGTTTCTTCTTGGAGCGTTTCGTCCATGTGGATCGGCCCCAAGGTGTGTTCTGCACTACCAATCAGAAACAAGTCATCGCTTTCGATATGGTAGCGTTCATCTCGCGGCTCAAGACGCGCCATGCGTTCAAAGACTTCTGGCCGAATCATCAGCGGTGGCGCAACCGGGACAAAAGGCGTTGTGGGCAAAGAGAGATGTGCCTTTGCAAGAATATCCGCAACAATTTTTTGGTCAGTTAAAATGGAAAAGACGTGCTGAACCAGCGCGTATTGGAGCTGCACAAGTGATCCTTTGAGATAGGTGAACCGCGCACCGGCAACTTTTGAAGCGGTTTCATTATCAATCAGCCCGAGGTCTTCACCGAGCGCAACATGATCTTTGATGGGAAAAGAAAATGTCGGCGGTTCTCCAACTTTGCGGATGACCACGTTTCCCGATTCATCCGGTCCGACCGGTGTATCTTCTGATGGGATGTTTGGGACGAGGCGCAAAAGCGTTTTTACTTCCTCTTCCAGCGCAGTCATTTCCGTTTCGAGTAGCGTCAACGATTCCTTGAGCGTCCGCATTTCGGCGATCGCCTTCTTTTTTGCTTCTGGATCTTTTTCTTTGGCAATCACATCGCTTGCAACGTTTTGTTGCGCACGCATCCCTTCGACACGCAACAAGACTTCGCGCCAGTGCTGGTCTGCAGCAAGCAAGGCGTCAATATCTACTTTTACTTTCTTTGTTTCCGCGGCGCGCTTTGTGGCGTCAATGTGTTCGCGGATGTATTTGATGTCGAGCATATTTAGGAAGTCAGAGTTTCGATATGGCGTCCAGGGCGTTGCGAATGCGCGTAGAACTGTAGCGCTTGCGATTTTTTGCTTGAATCATGACCAGTCGTGCAGAAAATATTTTTGTTTCCGGTCGTTTCTGATCGTGTCCAATAGCGACAATGTCAGGCTTGAGCTTTTCCAACATACTCCACTGTCCTGGCGGATCCCCAAGTACCGCACGGGTGACGACAGAGAGGGCGGAAATCATCCCGAGGCGCTCCTTTTCGGTAAAAACCGGTGCCGTCCCCTTCTCTTTTTTGGCCCGACTGTCACGAGTGACGACCACGACCAATTCATCACCGAGCGAGCGTGCTTTGGTCAGAAAGGCGATGTGTCCAGGATGCAAGAGGTCGAATACCCCAAATGCGACGACTCGTTTTTTGTTGTGCGAAGATTTCATGCTGGCTCACTCTCAGACGACACCGTGGATTCCTGCACAGGACGCAGCGTTGGGAAAAGGATCGTCTCCTTAATACTATGGACGCCAGTAATAAGCATCATCAGGCGGTCAATCCCCATGCCCAATCCTCCAGCCGGTGGCATACCGTGTTCGAGCGCTGTTAAAAAGCCTTCGTCCATCCAATGTGCCTCGTCACTCCCCTGCTCTTTCAACTCTTGCTGTTCTTCAAAACGCGCACGTTGATCTTCGGGATCGTTCAGTTCGTGATAGTAGACATTGTTGATCTCGGCGCCACGAACGACCAACTGTGCCGTCGCACTCTTTGTTGGATCCGTCGGATGGCGACGCGCGAGCGGTTTCATGGAGACTGGATAGTCTAGCACCCACGTTGGTTGAATGATTGCCGTACGAGCCGTCTTTTTATACAAAAGATCCAAATGTTCACTCATGCCAATGCAACCAGTGAAATCGACGGACAAGGCTTTCTTTTTTGCTGCCGCAACAAGTCCTTCTGTCGTCGAGTAGGCATCAATATCAATACCACATGCCTGGAGAATGGCGTCGCGAAACGTCACTCGTGGAATGGCGCCACTGAAATCCAAATCCCCTTCCGGGTGTGGAATAACC